>PMLF01000079.1 GCA_003158755.1 Elusimicrobiota bacterium
TCTCGCGGACGATGACCAGGTCGATCTTCTCGTAGCGGGAGCGGACGCCCTTGTAGGTCTTGCAGGGTCGCACGCAGGCGAAGAGGTCCAACTCTTTCCGGAGCGCTACGTTCACCGACCGGAACCCGGTCCCGATTGGCGTTGTGAGCGGCCCTTTCAAAGCAACTTTATTTTTTCGGATGGAGGCCAGCACATTATCGGGCAGCGGCGTTCCGAACTTCTCGACGACGTCGGCTCCCGCATGGACGATGTCCCATTGAATTTTCACGCCCGTGGCTTCGATGACTTTCTGAGCCACGGCGGATATTTCCGGTCCGGTGCCGTCGCCGGGAATGAGTGTGACGTTGTGAAGGGTCATTGAGGGGTCCTTTCGAGGTGGATGAAGAGATTGGANNTGGATTCTATCAAACAGATAGAGAACGCTTCCACGCGGCCATCAACCGGCGGACTTGGGCGTTGGTATGGGCGAGGGATCCGCCGTTGTCGACCACGTCGTCGGCGAGGCGGCGCTTATCCGTCAAAAGCATTTGGGCTTTCATCCGGTCGCGGATGTCCCGGCAGGGGAAACGCCCGGTCTTCATCAGCCGCTCGTAACGGACGGAGCGGGGCGCCCACACCACGCAGATCCGATCCGCCAAGTCGGTCATTTTCGACTCAAACAGGAGCGGGATATCCAGGACGACGATCCGGGACTTCGTCTTTGCCAAGGCATCTTCCATCGATCGACGGACCAGGGGGTGGAGGATTCCCTCCAATTTCTTCCTCAGGGCCGTTTTGGAGAACACCTTCGCCGCGATGGCGTGACGGTCCAAGGTTCCGTCCGGCTTCACCACGTTGCGGCCGAAGAGGCGGACCACCTTTCCGTAAGCGGGGCCGCCGGGTTCCACCATTTTTCGGGAAACAGCGTCCGCGTCGGCGATGGTCGCCCCCAAGCGCTTAAATTCCTCGGAGACGGTGGACTTTCCCGAACCGAACCCACCGGTCAATCCAATCACCAAACATTTAGAACCCTCGTCATTGCGAGGAGCGATTTTTGNNGCCGCGTGGGAGCGGCCTTCGTCGGCCTGACGGCCTCCCCGCAATGACCAAGTGGTTGCTTTCGAATTTTCTTGTCGTCTCACTTCTGGCACCTCGGACAAAACACCGTGCCCCGACCGTTCACCTTTGCGCCTTGAAGCGTCGCGCGGCATCGTGGGCAGGGTTTTCCCGCCTTTCCGTAGACGGCCAGACGTTCCCCCGCGCGCCCTTTATTCCCCTGGGCATCCCGGTAATCGCGGAAAGAGACTCCCCGATGAAGGATGCCTTCTTGGAGGACGTCGCGGATGTGGCCAAGCAAAATGTTCGTGTCCGATTCGCGCAACGTGCGCGCCCGACGGGCGGGTCGGATGCCCGCGCGCCACAAAGCTTCCGTGACATAGATATTGCCGAGACCCGCCATCCTCTTTTGGTCCAAAAGGGCCGCCTGGATTTTCGCGGAGGACCGGCGAAGCCCCCGCGACCATTCGTCGGCGTCCAGAGGTTCCAGCGGTTCGGGGCCCAGAGCCTTGATCGACGGATCCTCCCGCCAATCCTCGGCGATCCACACCTCGCCGAAACGGCGGGTGTCGCAAAAGCTGAGAACGTTCGACTCATCGTCGAAAAGGATTTGGACGCGGGCTCGGAGGTCGGGCGGGCCCCAAACCAAACGGCCCGTCATGCGGAGGTGAACCAGAAGGGAGGCTCCGTCATCCAGATGAAGGAGGAGATATTTCCCCCGTCGGCCGACGCCGGACACCCGGCGACCCTTCAACCGTCCTTCGAACGCGACCGGGTCCACGCGGCGGCGGCGGGACCCGTCGGGACCGAACCCTTCCAGGGCCCGGCGGTCCGCCACGACAAGATGGGAAATCATTTTTCCGACGACGAGGTCCGCCAGGTCCCGGCGGATCGTTTCAACCTCGGGCAGTTCAGGCATTACTTCTTCGACTTGGAATACCGCTGCATCAACTCCTGTTCGCCGCGGGAGAGGCTGTCGGCGCCTTTCTTCAAAACCTTGTCGAGGATCTTGTCGACTTCCTGCTCCATGTCGACGATCTGCAGGCGGTATTTTTCGGCGTGGCGGCGGGCGGCGCGCTGACTCCAAGCCTCCATCCAATCCGTGTCCAGGACGCGGTGGCGGACCAAAAGGAACCCCGCGCCCATGGCCGTCAGCTCGCCCGCCGCCTCCACCCAGGGCAGGAGGCGCGCCACAGAAAGGAGGACTTCCAGCGCCGCCACGAGCCAGATCAACTGCCGGGCGGTCATGGGAATGAAATAGAAAACAAGCTGGGCGTCCGGCGCCAAGGTCGCGAAGGCGGTCAAAAGCGCGAGGAGGGCCGTCGAGGATCCCAGGAGGGTCGGCGGAGCGAAGCGTCCCAACGCCGTCACGACGATCCCGCCGGCCGCGCCGCAAACCAGATAATAGGCGACGAAAGCGAAGGAACCCCAGCGAAGCTCTAAATCCCGTCCGATCATCGACAACAGATACATATGGATGAGGAAGAACAGGAACCCGAGGACTCCGATGGGGTGGACGAACAAATAGGTCAACGGCTGCCACAGCCACAGGTCGCCGATCACGCGGGCGGGCGACAGCGCCAGGGCGTCCGACACCGGCCCCCAGGCGATCCACTGGGCCAGGTAGGCGGCGACGTGGACGACCATCAGCGTCTTGACGGCGCGCGGCAGGGTGTTGAACGAGAAGAGGTTGAGCGGCATCAGGGTTTCACCTTTTCCATCTCCGCCCAGTTTACACCCTTTTTGAGATCGGCGACAACGGGCACGTGGAGGGCCACGGCGGATTCCATGGCGGATTTGACGGCGGGGGCGACCTCGTCGAATTCCCCCTCCGGCACTTCGAACAGCAAATCGTCGTGGACTTGGAGCAGCATCCGCGTCTTCCACTTCTTTTTTTCGATGAGCCGCGCCACGCCGCCCATGGCCACCTTGATGATGTCGGCGCTGGTCCCCTGGATGGGCGTGTTCATCGCCATGCGCTCGGAAAATCCGCGGAGGGAAGGGTTGGCGGCGTTGATCTCGGGAAGGTACCGCCGACGATGGAGGAGCGTCGTGACGAAGCCTTCTTTCCGAGCCCGAGCGATGGTCTCGTCGATCCAACGCGTCACGCCGGCGTAGCGCGCCATGTACCGTTCGATGAATTCCTTGGCCTGGGCCTGGGGGATCCCGAGCTGCCCGGCCAAGCCGTAGGGCGTCTGGCCGTAGACGATGCCGAAGTTGACCGTCTTGGCGATGCGCCGCTGTTCGTCATCGACGGCGTCCTCCGGCTTCAATCCGAAGAGGTCCCGGGCGGTGGCGGCGTGGACGTCCTTCCCGTGCCGAAAGGCGTCGCACAACGCGGGGTCGCCGGACATGTGGGCCAAGACCCGCAGATCGATTTGGGAATAATCGATGGACAGGAAGACGTTCCCCTTCCCCGGCACGAAAGCTCGGCGGATGCGGCGGCCGTGCTCGGTGCGGATGGGAATGTTCTGGAGGTTGGGATTCGATGAAGAGAGCCTTCCGGTGGCCGCGACCGTTTGGTTGAAACGGGAGTGGACGCGGCCCGTCGCCGGGTCCACGCTCGCCAAAATGCCGTCGACGTAGGTGGAGGAGAGCTTCGCCAGCTCCCGGTATTCCAACAGCTTCGCGGGGAAAGGGTGCCGGGGAGAGAGTTTTTGCAAAACGTCTTCGTCGGTGGAATATCCGGTCTTCGTCTTTTTAATGACGGGGAGCTTCAGCTTTTCAAAAAGGAGAAACCCGAGCTGCTTCGGAGAATTGAGGTTCACCTCGGTCCCGGCCAGGGCGTAAAGCTCCTTCTCCAGCGCGGAGATATCTTTGCGGAATCGACCGCGCAATTCTTCCAAGTAAGGCCGGTCCACGGCGATTCCCGCCCGCTCCATCCCGGCGAGCAGGAGCACGAGAGGCATCTCCACCTCGTGAAACAAACCATCCATTCCTTTGTCTTTCAGGTCCGGACCGAAACGGTCCGCCAGACGGAACGTGACCTCCGCATCCGCCCCGGCGTATTCGGCGGCCGCTTTCACGGGAACCTGGTCCATGGTGATCTGTTTTTTTCCCGTGCCGATCAAGGCGTCGATGGGCGTCATCGTTTCGCCCAGGATTTCCTGGGCCAACGCCTTGAGCCCCAAGGGCCGGGACGAGTTCAGGCAGTAAGCCGCCACCATCGTGTCGAAGGCGATCCCCTGGAGCGGCAAGCCGTGGCGTTCCAGGACGAGGAGATCGAATTTGAGGTTCTGCCCCCGCTTGCGCAGTTTATCGTCGGAGAATATCGGCCCGAGGGCGTCGCGCAAAGCCGCCAAGGGAAGTTGATCCGGCTCCCCTAGTCCACGATGGCCCACCGGGACATACCAGGCTTCCCCGGCCTTCACCGAAAGGGAAATGCCGACGAGAGAACACGCCAGGGGGTTCACGCCGTTGGTCTCCACGTCGACGGAAAGATCTCCGGCGGCTTTCAAAGCGCCGACGAGTTCCTTCAAATCGTCGACGGTT
>PMLF01000055.1 GCA_003158755.1 Elusimicrobiota bacterium
ACCCTGCACACGAACGACGCGGCGTCGACGGTGACCCGCCTCCTGGATTTGAAGGTCGAGCCGTACCTCGTGGCCTCGTCGCTCTCGGGCGTCCTGGCCCAGCGTTTGGTGCGCACCGTGTGCCCGGGCTGCCGGGAAGAATATGAGCCGTCTCCGGCGACGGTCAATAAAGTGGCGGCGGCTTTGGGAGAAGAGATTTCTTTCGTTTTCTACCACGGCAAAGGCTGCGACCGCTGCGGCGGCACGGGGTACCTGGGCCGCATGGGCATCCACGAGTTTCTGCCGATCACCGCCGAGGCAAGGGAAATCATCCGCGCACAGGGGGCCTCCGAAGAGGGCATTCGCGAAGCCGCCCGCAAGGGTGGATTCCGCACCCTATTGGAAGACGCCCTGGAAAAGATGAAACACGGCATGACCACCGTCGAGGAAGTGGAACGGGTGGTGATCTTCTCCCCCGAGCAGAAGGAACGAATCCCCTGCGCGGCCTGCGGCAAAACGCTGGAGGATGGATGGAAGGCCTGCCCTCATTGCGGCGCTCGGACGGACGGCGCGCCGGCGGCCGTCGCTTCGCTTCCGTCCGCCGGGAAACCCCGGTCGGCCGCTCCCGGGGATTTCGCCGGTTTCAAGGTTCTCCTCGTGGACGACGAGGAAGCCGTGACGCGGCCCCTGGCCGTGCACCTCCTCAAAAACAAATTTTCGGTGTCGGTGGCCTCCAACGGCCGCGAAGCGATGGNNGGGGTTACGACGTGGTGCCCGCGCACGACGGCCTCGAGGCCTGGCGCATCCTGGAATCGGCGGGGGCTCCGCGCCTGGCCATCCTCGACTGGTTGATGCCGGAGATGGACGGATTGGAGCTGGTCCGCCGCCTCCGTCGGGACGCGGGGACGGCCTTCCTGCCGGTGATCGTCTTCTCGCAAAAATCAGCGGTGGAGGATCGGCTGAAGGGGTTCGAGGCTGGTTCCGACGACTACCTTCCGAAACCGTTCGATCCGGAAGAGATGCTTCAGCGGGTGAAAGCGGTCCTTCGTCGGACCCGCGCCTGAAGGCCCAAAAAGCATTGACTTTGCAAATCGATTCGCTTAAGCTTAACACGATCCACCACACGGAGAGTCTTTCATGGCCCAACGCATCTTGATCGTCGACGATTCCCGCCTGACCCGCGCCATCATCAAAAACGCGCTCACCGGCGCCGGCTTCGACGTTTGCGGCGAGGCGGAAAACGGGAGGGAGGCCATCGCCAAATTCCACGAGCTGCGCCCCGACGTGGTCACCATGGACCTCATCATGCCCGAGGTGGACGGGATGCAGGCCACAAAAGAAATCCTTTCCAAAGAACCCAATGCCCGAATCCTGGTCGTCACCTCCCTGGGACAAAAACTATTAGAGGAAGACGCCATGAAAACCGGCGCCAAGGGCATGATCGCCAAACCTTTTCAGCCCCAAGAGCTCATCAAAGCCGTCAACGACGTTATCGCCTCACGGGCCTGACGCCGTGCAACCCATAAAACTTGACGATGATCAGATTGCCGACCTCGTCGAGGTGGGCAACATCGGCGCCGGCAACGCCGCCAGCCGCCTTTCCGATCTAATCCACCGCCGCTGCATCATCGACATCCCTGAAATCAGCTACATGTCCACCCAGGAAGTCCGCCGCATCCTCGACATGGAGAACTCCTTCGTGGTGATGATGCACATCAAGATCATGGGCGATATCCCGGCCACCATGTTCGTCGTGTTGAAACGAGCCTACGCCCAGACCATCGTCCGGTACATGACCAATGAGGGGTTGGACCCCACCGGCAAGGACCTGGATTTCACCGCCCAGTTCGCCCTCAAACAGTTGGGCGAAATATTGACGAAGTCCTTTTTCGACTCCATCCACCAGTTTTTGATGGCGAAGGCCAAATACTCCATGCCCGAGATCATCATGGACTCTTGGTCGTCCGCCCAGGAATCCCTGTTCTCCAGCTTCGCCGGAGCGTCGGGAGAGCATCTATTGATCCACTCCACTTTCTTGGACCCGGAAAAGTCGTTCAACGGGAAGTTCATTTACGCCCTGAACCAGGATTCCCAGGGCGTGGTGTTGAACCGAATCAAGCTCCTCCTGGGAACGAGGAAACCGGGCGGGGTGACGCCGTGAGCTTCCGCATCCTGGTGGTGGACGACTCGAAGCTCGCGCGGACGCTGGTCAAGAACGCACTCCTCGACGCCGGGTTCGAGGTGGTGGGCGAGGCCGTCAACGGCCGGGAAGCGCTCCGCAGCATCGCGGATGAGCGGCCCGACCTCGTCGTGCTCGATCTCGAGATGCCCGAGATGCCCGGCCTCGACGTGCTGCGTGAGCTGCGCTCCGCGCCGGCCACCCTGCACCTGCCCGTGCTTATCCTGACGGTCTCGGGAAATGAGGCTGCGACATCCGCCAGCTTCGAAGCAGGAGCGGACGACTACCTCACGAAGCCGTTCTCGATTCCGGCGCTCACGGCCCGTGTCCATGCGTGCCTGGAGCGGGCGGCGCACCAGCGCGACTGAACGACCACGGGAACGGCCGTTGCGGTGATTCTCCTGTCTCCTATGTGCGCCAGCGGACAGAAAATGTCGGCCGCGATGTGCAGCTTTGAGAAGAGAGACTTTGGAGGATCAGCGTGATCCATCCGGGGCTCAGAGAAGGAGAACGCGATGAACAGAGACCAGAGCAAGGGCAGAATCGAACAGGCGAACGGCAAGGCACGGGAAACCGTCGGCAGGGTCAAGGGCAACAAGAACCTGGAAAAGAAGGGAAAGCTGCAGAAGGACCTCGGCAGGGCACAGGCAGTGTATGGCGATACGCAGGAAATCATAAAGAAAATCGACGCGCGGGTCTAGGCGGCGCGGAGCAGGACGGCCGGCGTCGAAGGAGCAAAACATGACATTTGCAGCAAGAATGAAGGGCATCATCAACAAGGGCGTGGCGGAAGCGCAGGACCTCGGTGCGCGGGGTGTGCTGAAGCTCGAGATCATGAAGTTGCAGGCCCGCGCTGAGAAGCTCATGGCGAAGCTCGGCAGCGAGGTATACAGGTCGCTCGTNNCCACGGTGAGCCGTGACACGCCGGCGATCCGCGACTTTCTGCGGGAGATAACAAACCTTCGTGAACGCAAGGACGTGAAGGAAAAGGAATTCCGCTCGTTCGTCGGAAAGAAAAAGGCAGCCTTGGAAGCCGCAGGAACAACCTGAGGAAAATCGGGGACCGAAAAGCCCTCGCCCGGGCGTACACGAACAGGTAATGGAACAGAAAAAACCACTCGACGAGGATCGGGCAACCCTCAAACG
>PMLF01000282.1 GCA_003158755.1 Elusimicrobiota bacterium
AAAATAAGCATTCGACAGCAATGGGCTCGCGTCCGAGAGTTGTGTCCCCAGGCGTCGGATTTGGCCCGGGCCAGGGAATCTTATCGACGGCCATTGACCCACCAATGGATGATCGGCGGCTACAACCAGACGGGAGAGCAGCAGCGGGAGAGCTGGGCGTTCTGGCGAGGTTGGAATACTCTTTCTTGGCCTCAACGGCTCAAGGCGTTTTATCGGTCGACGACGGCTTTCTTCGGTTTCCGGACGGTGGTGGGGTTCAAGCACGCGGACCTTCCCCGCCTCTCCATGGATCCCACGGCGGAGGAGCTCGTCGCCTACATCAAAATCAAACATGACTTGACGGACGCGGATATCCAGGCCCTCAGCGCGGCGACGGGTTTGCCCTTAAAGGACGACGGAAAGTGGGGGAGCGACCCCCGGGAATCCGCCAAAGAGCTGGCCCGCCGATGGTTTTACGTGAAGTGGCAGTTGCAGCAAGGGGACAAGCGGAAGTTCAGTTCCAAGGATTCGCACAAGTACCACGACAAAATCCTGGACATGTTCCAACCTCGAAACCTCTGGCAAGTCCAGAAGTTCGCTCCGTCCGGTTTCCGACTCATATGGAACTTCCTGGACCACTTCTTTTACCAAAAGCCGCGGCAAGGGTTGCAGTTCTACCTGTCCCATTCCGACGAGACCTTTATGTCGAAGGAGGAATCCCTCCCCCTCCTGATCGGGGCCATGCGGACGGCGGCCTTGGGGAATTTCACGTCGACGGAATCGGCCCGCATCTCCGTCGCCGGTCGATGGGCCGGACCCGTGTGGGACATCCTCGGTTCTTTCGCCTGGCAGTTCACCACCCGCAAGATTTGGATGGCCGCCGTGGGCTCCGCCGTGTCGGGGTTGATCGCTTCGTTCGCTTTCGCCCTGCCCTTCGCCCTTTGGATCGGCCTGGGGTTGGCCGCGGGGCTATTCCTCGTGTCCCTGTTGAACCGCGTGCGGCCCGCCGACCCGTCCGCCCGGGGAATCCAGTGGGGGAGGATCTTCGTCCGGGTCGGGATCGTCGTCGCGATGCTGGCGCTTTCTTATTTCCTCCTCCACGGCCTGCCCCTCACCGTCGGTTTGGGCGCCCAACACCTCCATCAAATCGCGGCGGCGGAAGGATGGGTCCGCGGCGTCGTGGTTTGGCTGGAGCATGCCCCCGTCTTAGGCCGAGTGGTCGCGCCGGTCGCGCATTCGGGACTGTCCCATATCGCGGTCCATGCGTATGAAACCCTCAAGCAATCGTTGACCATCGGACAACTGCTGCAGACGGCCATCGTCAGCCTGGTCATCATGATCCCGGGGGTTTACAAGATCATGTCGCGCGAGGCGGTGGACAAAGCCCGGCTCGATGGGCTCCGTACTCCCGGAACGAGGGAGACCATCGGGGACCTCCTTGAAAAAATTCGCGCCGGAGCCGCGGCCAAGGGCGAATCCAAACCCGTGGCGGAAGACATCCCTTTCAAGAACGGGCGGGTGGTGTCCGTTCCCTATCTCCTGGAGGCCGTACGAAACATCACCGCCCAAGGAGAAAACGCGCGATCTCCCGAGGATCGGCGGAGGCTTCTGAGGGAACTGGCGTCCCTGTTCGACGACGTGGATTTCGAAAGCCGTCCCCAGGAAATGTACGTCCGGACCTTATTGGAAGAAGCCCTCGCCGGAGTTCCCGCGAACTTCGCGGGAGAGGCGGTTCCGGAGGCCGAGGTGCCCATTCAACGGCCGAGCGCCGGGATTACGCCCTATGTGAGCTCTTTCTTCCGGCTCTTCACCTCCTTTACGTTCTGGCGGAAATGGACTTCCGGTACCGTCGCCATGGTGGGGGTGAACCCGGAGGTTACCGGGATCACCGGAATCGGCGGTCTGGCAGATCAACTAGGGACCATCGGCCAAATGGCCAACGGGGTGATCCAGGTCGCCGAGCATTACGCTTTGAACGTGGGCCACGAGGCCATGACCTTGGGTTCGCATCACATCCTGGGCGTGGACGCTTCCCAGGCGGTCATGGACGCCGCCAACCACGCCATCGGGCACATCCCGGGTTTCGCCCACGTCTTGCCCGAGGGGCTGCTTATACAGGACGTGATGGCCGGAGACAAGCTGTCCCAGGACCTGGCCATGCTGGCGCGGAGGGGCGTCACGGTGGACGGACCGAGGGCCCTGCTTGCCAAAGCTCTCGACGGAGAGGTGCAAGACCCCAAGCATAAGGGGGAAATCTATAACGCGGTCGGAGCCTTCGTCACTGAAATCGAGGCGAAAGAGAAGGCCGCCGCCGGATACGCCGCCTCCCATCCCACTTCAAGACAAGTTCTCCTTGCCAATCGAGCGCTCCATCGATCGCACCAAGAATCGATTGGGCGTTCTACGGAACAGATGGAACGGCACAAAGCGTACGTGGCCAAAGCCGATGCTTTGGATGCCGCCTTGAGCGGTCACCAGGACAAAACCCATGACCCCTCTCCGAAAGATCCCGACGGCTTGGCCGTGGCCTTGAACGACCTGCTCTTGGCGGACGTCGAGGTCCGCGACAATCCCTCTTCCGCGAGGGAACACCTACGACACGTGGCGGGTTTCTTGGCCCAATATCGGAATTCGGAAACGCGCCCCAAAAATTTCATGAGCGAGGATCAGGACGCGGCCCACTGGTCCAGGGACCTGGACGTCGGTTTGTTGGCCGCCCACTATCGCGACGCGTGGAAGGACGTTTCCTCTTCCCCGGGCGGCGACAAAGATCCCTTGCCGGATCCGAAGGTCTTCGACACCTTCGCCGACGGCGTGGCCATGGGGGTTCGCAATCTCATGAACCATCATGATAAAAACCCCCGGGAGTTCCCGTGGTTTAACTCGGGGGAAATTCAGGCCAAGGCCGCCGGATTTTTCAAGCTTGCCCAGAAAACGATGAAAGACCCGAACTTCTCGGCCCTTTTGGAAAATGCGGTCGCGAATTTGGAATCTTCCATGTTAAATATGACGGACCCTAAGACGGGCCTATTCCGGGAATCCTCCGATATAAGCTCTCCCCCCTCGCTGACCGTCACGGCGGAAGTCCTCCGGTATTTCGGTCCCACCCGCCTCCAAGGCAAAAATCACTTTCCCGCCACTCTCGCCCGAGAGGCGGAGAAGATGTGGGGCGTCTTCGAGGGCGAGGGCAAGGACCGGAAGCTGGTCGGTTTCGACAACCGAGTCCGCGAGGAGAGCCACCGGAAGGCCGACGCCATCGCGACCGGCCTGATGGCCGACGTCTACCGCCTCATGGGGATCCATAGCGAGCACGTCGATGAGAAAACGGCTTTGGACTACCACCATCGGGCGGACGGTTTGCAGGAGGCGTTGGACGGAGGGGCCATCCCGAAATCGTCCGCGGAAGAAAAGGTGCGGGCCTTCTACCGGTTCGACGAACTCCTCTCCGGCATCGCCTTGCTGGATCCGGCGGCGCGGCGGGGCGGCCTCGCGGTGGAAGATCCCTCCATCGCCATGCTTCCCGGCCTCGGTTCCGTTATCCAGGATCTGGGGAACGAGGGTTCCCTCCTTTGGGACGACGTGTACGACGAATACCACGAACATTTGCAACAGGAAAAAGTTTGGGCGACCAAAAAAGACGAGACCGGCGAACCGCGAAAGAAGCTGGTGCTCGAAACGCATATCGAGTTGGACTCTCTGAAGCGGCAGACGAGCCGCTTGACCATGCGCGCCGAAGGGGACGAAAACGATTGGGCGTTCTACCTCAAAAACACCTACGACAACAAGGGGACGTTCCGGATGGCGGGCATGACGAAGGATAACCAAAAGGCGAAAAGCGATATGGGGATCGCCGGGAGGGATTTGGATCAGCAATTCGAGTTGCCCGTGAGAACGGAGGTTTTGATTTCGCGGAACAATCTGAAACATCCCGGGGTTTCGAGGGAGCGGGAGCCTTCCTCCGCTTCCGTGCTCATCGAGACGGAGGCGTTGGAAAAGGTCTCGGGTCTTTCGGTCCTGGGAAAATATCCGTGCATCGACGACCCTCGCTTGAAACCCCAACGAGAGCCCGGCGAGCCTCTTTATACCACCCGGGGGGCGGAGTTGAGCCAGCCCAGCATGCAAGTGATTCGAGCGAAAGTGACGGCTCATTACTTGGGGAAGGACTTCCTGCCCCACGGTTGGAAGTACGGCGATAAGATCCCGACCCCGGAAGGGGCCCCGGACATCACCTATTACCGTTACTTCATGCCGACCGAAACCATGGGCTGGCGGCCGTTCATGGACGTCTTCCCCGGATTCTACGACGAAAACGGAAATCCCGGCGAAATCAAGATGGTCACCGACCGGGATGATTATGGCACCGTCACCTACCAATCCGGGTACGATGAAAACAACGAGCTCAGCGAATGGATGGAGGCGTGGGCGGACAAGGTCGACCCCCGGGGACGGCAGGTCCTGGACCTCTTCGATCCCGATGCCCCCAAGGGAGAGGTTTCCGAAGGCATTCCCTTACCCTTGGATATCCTCGGCCGCATGCAATTGTTGTTCAGCGAAGGAGCGGAAAGAGTTTTCACCATGGGTCCGGACGGGAACTTGGTGGAATCGGGTCGGTTGGGCACCTGGCAGGGAGATTTTACGGCCACGCCGGGAACGGACCTTCTGGACAGGACGAAACGGGAGTTTCTGAAAAACGACGACGGCAGCCTTCTGGCCTGGCAAAGGGCGTTGCGGATCAAGAACACGGATGCGCCCCGGACCGGTTTCTTCCATCTGCGCGATGTGCTCAAAAGCCCGGAAGCACTTGAGGCGGCCAAGAAGGCCGGAATCCCGGAAGACCTTTTGGTGTCTTGGTTTGAGAACGAGGCCTCCAACGGTCAACACTGGCGCGAGGCTCGAACGGCCGTCATGCGTTTCTCCCGGCCGGTGATCTATGAAGGCGAGGACATCCTGGTTCCCGTCCCCAAGGGAAAGACTCCTCCGCCGGGGGCGGACGTCGTCTTGGCCGGCGTGGCTTACCACGACCAGGCCGAAGCCTATCGGGAAAAGACCAAGGACAAAGACCACCCGGACGGGCGGGATTTCTGGGCCGACCTGGGCGTGGAGGGATTAGGGCCGGACTCTCTCGTCGTGCTCGGCCACCGGGGCACTCGCTTCAATTACGAATACAAGGGGGGAAAGCCGAAGAAGAGCCTCCTCCTCACGCCGAACGGCCTCGTCGAGGGGAGGTCCGAAAAGGTGAAGGACGTCAGCGCCAAGGAAGTATTCACCGACAAAGTGGTGAAAACATACCGGGAGAAGACCAAACTACGGTCCAAGGATTAGGTGGAGTTGGCGAAGTTGCGAGCGGATTTGAAAAAGGCGGGGAAGGACCGTTTCCTGTCGGTGGCCGACCAGCGGGAGTGGGCCAGGTTGGCGAAGGTTTCCCAGGATAAGTTGACCGTCGATGAAAAGGCCCGCCTCGCCGAGGACGTCGCGATGGCGAACCGGGATTCCCGATTGAAAAAGCTGTCGGATCGGGAGGACGGTCGAGACCTGTGGGCGGATTGGGCCCGGCTGGGCTTCGATGGAGATACGCCGATGATGCGCAACAAGGTCGTTCCCCGCCTGTGGGCGGGCAGCGTGAAAAACGGCACGGCTCATCCGACGAACAAGGAGGGGAAGCCCTACGACATCTTCATCCTGGGAGGCGACGGCCGGGAGATCGCCAGCACCAACGAGAACGGAGACCTGAACATCATCGGCCTGTTCCTGTTCCTGGATTCGCCCGCCGCCATGCCCGCGCCTCCGGAAGCACCTCCGGCGACGCGCCTGGTGGTCCGCCCGGAACTTTCGAACAAGTACCGGGACGCGTCGAGAGCCGAGCCCATGATGGGCGTCGTGGAACATTCCATGGGGGAATTTCGGGCCGGCGGCCAAGTACACAGCTTCCTAATACCGCCGGGCGAAGGCGAGGCGTTGTTTCGGGAGCTCGACGCCAAAGAGCGGGAAGGAAAGGCCGCGTGGGCGTTCGCGAACAACTCGTTCGCCGATTACGATCTTTCCGTGTCCGGGATCATGGCTCTGCGCGCGACGGCGCCCGGATCTCCGGAGGAAAAAGCGGAATTGAAAAGGAGCGAGGCGGAACTGAACATGGATACCCGGGGAGGGACCACCGCCCCGGCCTCGTCCTACTTCAGCGACACGAAGCGGAGGGCGGAGCCGGTTCAGGAGTCGGGCCCCGTGGCCTGGAACTTGAAGCGGGCGTCCGAAATGTTGGCCCGGGACCCGGAAAACCGCTTGGCGCGGTACGCCTTTGTGTCCGATTTCAAGCAGTTATCGAGGTATCAACGGCGGCAAGGCCAACTCTACGGCGGACGATACGTGCGGGATTTGGCGGCCCACCACGGGTGGATGTATACCGCCAAAGAGCATCAAGCCAGCGGCTTGATCGGCATTCACGCCGCCTACACGGTGATCAACGGGTTGGGAACGGACATCCGCATGAACGAGGAGACCGTTACCCCTCGGGATGTGGAAAATTTCTATGTGAATTTGGCGCGCCATTGGGCGGCGGTTTATCATGTTGAGCGCGATGCCCACGGGCGTCTTCGCGCCTATTTCTGGCGTGACAAAGACCCCGACCCGAACCCCGACGACCCCAAGGACAAGAAGGACGGGGACTACAAGCCCCACTATTTGGATCCTCAGACATGGACCTATTTGAAAGCCATGAAAGAGGAAGCCCCGGATATTTGGATAAAGTCCGGGTGGGCCGCTTTGGAAAAGGAAATTAACGAGAAATATCGCGATGCTGTGGATAGGAACGGGCACCCCCTCAACAACCCTGCGACCGGTTCCACCCCTTTGTTCGGTCTATTGGTGGAAGACATCAAGGCTTCGGTGGATGACCAGGGTGAATACCTCCCCGGGTCGAGCGGCGCCAGGGTCAAGGTGCCCACGATCGACGTTGGCGGTCCCATCAAGCGTCCATGGGGCACCGGCCTTTTCCAAGCCGTCGTGGCCGTCCGGCCTTTCGATCCGGCGTGGGCGGCGGCGAAAATGGCCGAGGCGAAACGGGCCTATCCCGACGGTAAATTCCGATACACCGACAAGGTGGGCCGGTTCTACGACGCCAGCCATGATTACGCCCTTCCTTTGCCGTCTTTGGAAACCTACACGTGGTACATGTTCGCCGAGGCGGGGGATGAGCCTTTCCGGATGTACGCCGACAAGAAGCTTTTGGAGAACCCCGACGCCTGGGCGCTCCACGGCTGGAACGAGACGCCGGGCACGGTCACCGTCACCCTGCGCCCGATGATCCCCGACGATCAATTGAAGCCCCTGACGGTGACCCACGACGGCGCCGGGATCTTGGCGGGGACCTTCCCGGACAACGTCGACGACTCCGCCGACTATTGGACGAGAGAGGAGACCGTCTCGATCAATTTAGATAAGCCCAAACGCGATACCGTCTGGCATTTCGGCGGGAATTTCGAACTCCGTGGTCCCCTGGCGACGGTCAACGGGGATCACGCGGAAACCGCCCAGGCGCTCTTCGTGGGACGCAATGTCAATCTTTTCAGCGCCCTCCGAGAGAGGGGCGAGGGGGCCAAATCCAACGGGGATTACTACACCGCCGGAGGCGTTCTCTTGGGTCAACGGTTCGACCACGAGCTCGCGAACCCGGTTTTGGGGTTCTGGGGTACCTTCGATCCCATCACCGACGGCGAGGAGATGTCTTTCAACGATCAGACGAACGCCAAGTCCATCCCTCTGGTCACGGTCTATCACGGGAACGTCATTAAGTCGATCCGCGAGGGGGAGATCCAGAGCGAAAGTTCGACCCGGGGAGATGGACGGGACAAGCCGGACGTCGAATACATCCCGGGGACGGAGCCCGTCCGGGCGGCCGGATTCTTGGGCCTCACGTATTGGGCCAAGGACGTCAAACCCCAGGACCAAATCACCGTAGCGAGAATGGTCGAGAAAGTGCCGTTGAAGCCCAGCCTCGCCCACCTCGAACAGCACGCTTTCTTGAACGGCGTCGAGACGGACAAAACCCGTTCCCACTTGATCCGCGAATGGCTCATCGACAGCGGCGGACTGCGCCGGTTCCTCTACGCTTTCGGCGCCTACGTGGGGCTCCTGGTGCTCATCCGCGTCGCGGTGGGCGCGTACCGATTCTTTTCCGACATTGGCGGCCACCTGGCCGGCTTGTCCTGGGTGCGGACATTCATCGACTGGTTCCACCGGAACCGTCCCTTCAATTCGGAAGAGCTCCGCCGTCGGTTGCAGGATCGCGACAGCATCGTCGATTTGGTGAAGAAAATGGATATGTCCACGTATGGTTTCGAACCGGACATCCAGGAAAACGCTAGGGAGATCATTGCGTCCTTGTTGCATGAAAACCTCGCCCATGAGGGGGCGACCCTGGAAAAATTCTATATGAAACGCGTCGGTTACTACCGGAACACGTGGCTGAGAAACGTGGTCGCCCGGAACATCGACCCGAAAAATCCCCCCGCCGATTTTTACCTGCCGCCGGGATTTCTGGATCTTGTTCTGTCGTTGGACCAGAAGGACAATCCCGCCGCCTATCGCGCTCTGGACGCCTATTTAGCGAAGGCGCCCAAAGAGGATGAAATGCTCCGGGACCTCCTCTTGTTCCAACAGGTCGACAGCGGCATCGCCGTGTTCCGCCAGTTCTGCCCCGCCATGAAGGCCTACGTGTTCAACCAGGCCAAACGGCACGGTTCCGGGGCGGGGGCCTGGGAGCAAGCTTTCATCAAACGGTGGTACGACATCATCGCCGACGCCAAACAGGTATACAGCGGACCTCCAGGTCGTGCAGACCTGGCACGGCCGGATCTTCCAAATTTCGACTACGAGGACGTCCAAGGGTTGTTCCTGTCGTGGAACTTCGTGATGGACCTATTGGGGAAGAACGAGGATACTTCAGATTGGCGTACCATGAAGGTTAATGGTGAGGACATTAACGGCTATCTCCCCTTAAAGACCTATCGCGAGCGGGCGGTCCCCAACCCCAAGGCAATCACAGACACCGGTTTCCAGGGCGTGTTGACGGTCATCCATCGATATTTGTTCTTGGTATGGATTCATTTGTTCCTTTTGGGAGGAATTTTGGGCTATATTTTCCGGCAACAAGCGGCCGCCCATTTGCCCCTCCTCGTAGTGATCGGCGCGGTGATCGTCGCCTCCCTCATCATCGTTCAAAGGCTATTGAGTATCCGCCACCGTCCTTATGAGAAGCTTTGGAAAGATACCCTTCGATACAACTTCGCCGGACCCGGACAAAAGACCCCCTACATGGGCCACCGAGTGGTCCCCTATTTATTCTTCCTGGTTTTCTTCGCCGTCAAAATTGCTTGGAACTACCTGTTCTTTTCTCTCCTCAAGGAGCCCACTCTCCTCATTTTATCCTCCTCCATCGGGTGGCCCGCCCAGGTATTCCTTCTGGGGGCCATCTGGTTCATTTTCCTGGCTTTCTTCCTCGTGGACGGCGTCGCGATCTTCGCTTTATTGGGCAACATATTCCGATTTGCCACGGGTTTGATGAAAGGCATTGGGCGCGTCTCCTCCTGGGAGGAGGTCCAGGGGTCCTTCGCCAGAGCCGGCCGGCGCTACGGAGATCAGATGCTTCCCGATTTTCACGTGCGGTGGGGTGTGAAGGATCAGTGTGACAGGGTTCGCTT
>PMLF01000022.1 GCA_003158755.1 Elusimicrobiota bacterium
ACGCGCGGAACGTCACGTCGATGTAGTGCGTGTCGACCGGCGCGGACGCGTTCGTGAAGAGGAGGTGCGCGCCGGGGAAGGTCCCGGCATGGGAGGCGCCGGAGGCATCCGTCGTTTTCCACGAACCATCGATGAAGGTGACATTTACATCCCCGGCGGCGAACCGGTTCGTGACCCAGTAGCGGAAAGTGTTGGTGGAAGCGTCGATCAGGATCGGGGCCTGCGTGCCGTCCAACCGAACCGCGTCCGCCCCGGTGCCCACCCCGGCGCCGCTCAGCGTGAATTCCGGGTCCAGGTCCGTGACGGAAGACACGTCGATGGTCTGTCCCGCCGGCGCGTAGAGGGCGACGTCGATGTAGCCCCGGTTGTTCAAGGAGTCCACGCCCAAGACGGCGGCGTCAGCGGGACCGGACAGGTCTGCCGTGGGACCTTGGACCGTGAACGATTCCGTCTCGGCCATGTTCTCGATATTTTTGTTGTCCTTCCACGCCTTCTCGAGGAATTGAACCTTGAATGTCCCCGTTCCGAAGTCGCCGGTCAGGAAGTACCGGTAAGTCCCGGCCGTCCCGGGCATCCGAAGCGGGGTGCCGTCCACGGCCATTCCCGGGGCCGGCGTCCCGTCCGCGAGCTGGATTTGGAACTCCGGATCGCTGTCGAGGATGGACGCTTCGTCCAATACGGGGGCGCCGGGGCCGGTCCCCGTCGTGGGGAAGAACGTCACGTCGAGGTAGGAGCGGTTGTTGGTCCCGGAAAGATCGCCCTTGTCGATCGGGTCGAACTTGACGCCGGTTTGGACTTGTGTCCACGATTGGGCGATGAAGTTTACGACGATGCTCTTGGCGGCGTCGTTGATGGTTCCCGGGTTGGCTACCGGGACCGTATTCGTGGACGCGTTGCTGACGGTTTTCCCGCCTTCCTTGTAGGTCCAGGCGTCCTTGATGAAAGTGACGGTCACGTCCCCGGATTTATAGGTGCCCGTGACCCAGAAACGGAACGTATTCGTGGCCGCGTCGATCAGGACCGGCGCATACCGGGTGTCCAAACTCACGTCGTTGAGTCCCGCCCCGCCCAAAGTGAATTCCGGGTCAAGGTCGGTGACCGTTCCCGCGTCCAGGACATCGCCGGAAGGAACCGGGATGGAGACGTCGATATAGCCGCAGGCGTAGTTCCCTTCCACCTCGTATTTGTAGGTGTTCGGCTGGCCCGCGGCGATCGGGGCCGTCCCGCTTACCAGGGTCACCGTTTGGCCTTGGACGGAGGGGGTCGCCAGGGTAAATTCGGGGTCCACGTCCAGGATGGAAGTCGAGTCCCAGCCGAACCCGGCCGGCGCATCGGGGAACGTCACGGTCAAGTAGGTGGTATTGTCGAGCGTCGCCGTTTGGGTCGCCTGCGGTAGGGAGTTCAGGATGAACGACCAGCTTCCGAAAATGAAGGTCAGCTTCACGTCGCCGGAGGCGAATGTCCCGTTCAACCAATAGCGGTAGGTGTTCGTCGCGGGGTCCATCAGGACGGGCGCTTGGGAGTTGTCCAGCGTGACGGTGCCGATCCCCGAGCCGTCCAAGGTGAACTCCGGCGTCAGGTCGAGGATGGATGTCGCGTCGATCGTATACCCGGCCGGCGCCGCCGGGATCGCAACGTCAATATAGTTCCGGCCGTTCAATTCCGAAATATCCGCTTGTCCCTGGTTGAACGGCCCCGCCAGGTTCGCCGTCGGGCCCTCCACCCGGAACGTGCGGGTCGAGTCGGACGTCTGGTTGCCGTCCGAGTCCTTCCAGCTCCCGCCCTTGAAATTCACAGTCACCTCGCCGACGCCGTAGGCGAATGCCGTGCTTGAAATCTTATAGCGGAAGGTCGTGACGCCGGCCTTGGCCAGCTCCGCCGGGTCCTGGCTGGCCGCGGGCGCGTAGGAGGCTGCGCCGTTGGTCATGCTCATGGCCAAGGCCGTTGGCACGGGGTCCAGCGCCACGGCCGCGCCGCCCGCCGTCACGGTGATCTCGGGGTCGCTGTCCAGGATCGACGCATAGTCCAGGGTGGCGCCGGGACCGGGCGTGTACATCACGTCGATGTATTTTTTCCCATCGGCCCCCGTGAAAACCGACCCGTTGACGACGTTCACGTCGATGGAATCCCCGTTGAAAGGACCCACGACGTCCGCATGCGGCGCCGCCACGGTAAAGGATTGCGTCGCGGCCAGGTTGGCGGCGGACCCGTCCGACCAGGCCCCCGCCGTGAAATTGACCTGCACGAGTCCTTCCTTGAACGTCGTCCCTCCGGTCAATTGATAGCGGTAAACGCCCGGCGAGCCTTCCACCGCCCCCGGTTTTCCGGACAACGTCACCCCCTCCGCGCCCGGACCGGACAGTGTGAACTCCGGATCGTCGTCCAGGATGGAGGCCTCGTTCAACGTCCCCCCCGTGGACGGGCTGAAGGTCACGTCGATGGTGCCTTGGCCGTTCAGCGTCGCCAGGCTGACCGTCCCGCCGTCCTGGGGCCCCCCCAACGCGGCCGTCGGGACCGCCGAGGGGACTTCCGGCATTTCGATGTTGACGGGGGTTCCATCCGAATCCCGGAAACCGGTCTTCAGCCGCCCGTAGAGGGTCAGGAGCTGGACTTGGTCGGGGATGTCGGCCAGGAAGAGGACCGTGATCTCGCCCGAGGAGATCTTGGAAAGGTTCGCGTAAAGTTTGGCGCTGATGCTGAGGTTGTCGCCGGCGAAGTTGAGCTTGCCCGAGATGAGGAACTTGCCGTCCGTGCTGAACTTGACCATGACCTGGCCATTGAACGTCTGCTTGGACAAGTAGAGGCTGTAGATCTTGCAGCTTCCCGTGATGGTCATGGGGGAGGTGAACGCCGCCAGGAAACCGCCTTGGCTCGGGTTCGCCTTGATGGCCTGGTATTGCATCACGACCTGCGACTTCACCTGGGTCAACCAGTTGTCCACCGTCAAATCCGTGGGCATGCCGAAGGCGGGGCCGTTCAAGTCCTTGGGATCGTCGATGTCGGGCAAGGTGGTGAAGAAATCCACGCCGGCCGCGAAATCGTTCAGGACGAGGCCGATCTGGGGAACGATCATGACCCCGGTGGGAAGCGAAACGCTTAAGAATACGCTCAAGGGTCCCAGCTCGGAGAGGGCGAAGCGGATGTTGAGGCCGATGCCGGCGAAATTGAACCCGCCTTCCAC
Source organism: Elusimicrobiota bacterium (assembly GCA_003158755.1). Classification (GTDB taxonomy): domain Bacteria; phylum Elusimicrobiota; class Elusimicrobia; order FEN-1173; family FEN-1173; genus FEN-1173. The sequence continues at coordinate 3,182 of PMLF01000022.1, forward strand.
GCCCATGAAGAAGATCCGGTCCGCCACGGGGGTCGTCGTGTCCAGCGGGTCGATCATTTTCCCCGCCGCGTCCACTTTCAGGATCCCGCCGATGAGCTGGGCGTCGATCTGGCCGCCGAAGAGGTTGCCTTTGACGCCCACGCCGATGGAGGCGATGTCGACGATCGGGAACTTGCCCTGCTTCAGGAGGCCGATGTCGATCTTGATCCCGTCGATGGCCCCCGAGAAGGTCAGGCCCGCGATCCCCTTGATGCCCGTAACCGAGACGGAGAGGGTGATGGCGAAGTCGGTGGGGTCTTTCTCGATGTCCGTCCACTGGATGCCGATCGCTGTGATCTTGACGGGCATCCAGGACGGCCAGGAGAATCCCTCTCCCGTGGCGGAGCCGATGCCCAAGAAGACCCCGAACCCCGCCTTGGCTTTGAAGGACCCGTTGCCCAGGAACGCGAAATACCGCCCCTCGCCCGAGATCACCATGGACCCGATGTGGACTTCCGCGCCGATGGAGTCGAAGCTGACGATCTCTTCGTCGGCGGCCGCGCCGGTGTTCAAAACGAAGTTCTGCCCGAAGAACCGGACATAGTCGCTGAGTTTGACTTCGAAGACGTCCGCCTTGAACTTAAGCCCCTTGACCTTGCCGTTTTCGAATTCGATCGTAGCCCGGACGGCTTCTTTATCGGCGTCCGAGCCGTCGCTGATCGTGGCGGACACGGGCTTCCCGGGGAGGAACTTGGCGCCCCCGGAGGCGACGTAGAACTCCCCGACCGTAATCTTCGTGGACGAACCGAAGGTGGCGGTGAAATCGCTCACGCCCACGGTCACACCCTGCAGTTGGATGATGCCGCCCAGGTCGAGCGTGTCGTTGTAGCTCAGGGAGGCGGTGCCGAGGTGGAACCCGTTGTCCCATACCGTCAGCCCCGGCTTGCCGCCGTAGGGCCCGATGCTCCCGGAAACCTTGAACCGCTCGCAACTGATGGTCGCGCTGTCGACGGTCAGGAGCTCTTGCGGGTTCCCGCCGTTTTTGGACGGGTCGTAGTTGGGATCGTAGTTGATGGCGATCCCCGAGGCGGTGACCTTCAGGACATTGGGCACGACGACCTCGAGCCCGTCGATGGTGAGGCTGAACTTGCCGGGGACTTTGAAGGCGTCTTTCACGTCGCCGCTGATCAGCTTGAGCGCGTCCACCTCCACGTCGAAGGCGCCCACGATCCCGGTGAGGGTGGCCGACACGCCGCTGTCGCCCTGGCTGCCGCCGAAGGCCAGCCCCGCCTTCGCCATACCTAAGCTGATGGTGATGTCGAGCACGCCCTTGTTGAACTTCACGTCGGCCAGTCCGATCGAGGGGCCGTTGAAGACGAGGGGCCCGAGGGTCGTGTCAGAGGTAGCGGAAGGCGAGTCCCCGGCGTCGGCCTTGATCTTGAATGTTTCTTTGCTGGCACCGTTCTCCGTCCCGTCCGCCAACTTCCATTTCTTCGCCGCAAATTTGACATCGACGTCGCCGGCGGCGAAGAGGGGCGTTTTGATGGTCGGGTCTTGGTGGCTGAATTTGTAACGGTAGGTGTTGCCGCTGACGAGGCTGATCGTGCAGACGAGGTCCGTGGCGGCGACCCCCGTTCCCGTCAGAGTGAACTCATCTCCGTTCAAAGTCGAAAAGTCCACCGGGCCGCTGAAGGTGACGTCGATGTATTTCTTAGCTAAGAGGGACTGAAGGCCCACTTGCGCGCCGCTGGCCGGGCTGGCGAGATGGGCCGTGGGCAGGGCCGCGGGCTTGGTGGTGGAAGTCCCGCTGGAGCCTGACCCGGAATTGGAGTTTGAACTCGAACCCGTATTGGAGCCGGACCCGGAACCGGCGGGCGCCGCCACGGTGAATTGCTCGAGCTTGCCCGCGCTGACGGTCCCATTGGAGTCTCTGAAACCCTCGTCCAAGAACTGGACAAGGATGACGCCGACGGGCAGATCCTGGTTGAACTTGTATCGGAAGGTGTTCGGACCGACCTCCGTCACTTGGTCGTCCAGGACTTGGAAGGTCGAAGGCAACGCCACCACGTTGCCATCGCTATCCAGCGTCGCCATCGAGAACTCCGGCGTGGGGTCGGTGATGGATCCGGCGTTCAAACCGACGCTGTTCAAATCATTGAAAACGACGTCGATGTACCGCGCCCCGTCCTTGTTTATGTCCGACGCATTGACGACGCTGTTGTTCAAGGGGTTGACCAAATCCGCCGTGGGAGACTGTAGCAGGGCGTCGGGATTGATGGTGGGGAGGGTCATGTCGACCCCGAAAATGGAGAAACCGTTCAATTTCAGGTCTTGGAGTTGGAAGCCCTGGTCCCCGCCGATTGTGAAGAGGGCCGAGCCCTTGAGGGTGAATTCGGGCACCCCTTGCTGGCCGCCCGGGATATCGATGGCGACGACGGCGTCCGGCACGGACACCCGCACCGTGCCCAGGGGGTCGCGGGTGAACTTGACGGTGCCGGAAAGCTGGAAGACGTTCGCCACGCCCAGGGTGAGCGCGCCGGAGAAATCTTCTTCGTAAGGGGAAGTAAATTTGACGTGGAGGGTGCTGTCGTCAAGGAAAGTGATGGTTTGGTCTTGAGGCTTGCCCGTGGTGTTGATATTCGCCTGGATGGTCCCGTTGATCGTGAACCCGTCGCCCAGACCCGTCAAACCGGCTTGTCCTTCCGCCGTGATCGCGTAGGTGCCGTCGTCGTATTTGACGATGCCCACCTTGGCGTTGGTGATCAAGACGCCCACGGCGTCCGGATTGGGCGACCCATCCTCCAGGGTCGGTGGGCCACGCCCCAGGAAGAGCGTCACGTTGCTGGCTCCGATCAAGGTGGGCTCGCCCGAAACCGTCGGGCTGGTGATCTTGTAGTCGCCCTTCAGAACCAGATAGTCTCCGATCCGAAGCACGGCGTTCCCGGCCGCGAATTCAACCCGATCGGCGTCCACTTTAATCCGCACTTCACCGCCGGCGATCGGGATGGTCTCGTCCACGTTTCGGTTGGTGTTGTTGATCAGGAAAGCCGCGTCGCCCGTGATCCCCGGCGCCGTCATCGTTCCTTGGACCTTCCCCGCCATCCCGTCCGAGTAGAAAAGGAACCCCCCGGAACCGTTCGTGATGCTTCCCCCCAGGATGTCCGCCTGGGTCTTGAGGCCCGTGAAGGCCGCCCGCAACTCCGTGCTGCCGTCCACCAAGGTGATCCGCTCGAACTGCAAGGCGTCGGCCAAGAAACCATACGTCGTCCCGCCGACATTCACCCCCAGCTCAGGGTTTGTCGCCACGACGCGCAAATAGGGTCCGGCGGGCAGGTTGAGCGAATCCTCCGTGACCGCCTTGTCCGTGGTGTTGATCGCCAGGGACACAGTCCCAGGGTCGATGGTCAGGCTGGAGGGCAACCCAAAATTTACCGTAATGGATCCTTGCCCGGCGATGCCCGCATTGGTGATCAGGAACTCCCCGTTTCCATTGGTGATGGTCGCCAAGGGCAAACCTGAAACGGAGGCGTCTTTGAAGGTGATTTTGATGGTCGCCGCGTTGAGCTGCTCGAAGGCGAAGAAGCCGACAATCTGGAAATCGCCGATCTTCAGGGTCAGGTTGCCGGAAGCTCGCAACAACGCGCTGTCGAAATCGAGGTATTGGACCCCCACGCCGGTCGTGATCGCCATGCCGGCGGGGACGGCGTTCGTCCCCGTCTTCGCGGGGAAGGCGGCGGCGAAATTGACGACCTTCGTGGGATCGCTCGCGTCCGTCTCGTTCACCTCGATGGAGACGCTCGTGCCCGACAGCTCGACCCCGGGCACGCCCACCAGTTGGACCGAGCCCGCGGCTTTCAAGGCGTCGTACTTCGTCCCGTTGGAGGATTCCATCAAGGCCAGGGCCAGGCTGCCATTCTCCAAGACCACGCCGATGGCGCTCGTGTCGGAGGCATCGGGAGCGTCCGTCGAATCCACCTTGCCGTCCCCGTTCTTGTCCGTCCAATAGGGGCCGTTCACGCCCACGAAACCGTAGACGTTCTGCGCGCCGACCTTGATGATGGACGTCATGTCCGCCGTGCCGCCGCCCGCCAGTGAGACGCCGGTCTTGGTCCCGCCGTCCTCAAAGGAGAAATCGCCGGTCACATAGACGAAGCTGGAAATGCTCAAGGTCACCAGGCCCGATGCGCGCAGGACCGGCTTGTCGAAATCGAGGTTGGTGACGTCCGTGGAATCGAGGCCGATCTGAATGGGAAGGCCGGCCGGAACGGCTTGGGGGGACGTTTTCGCGGGGAAGGAGGCGGCGAAATTGATGACGGCGGTTGGATCGAAAGTGGTGGGAACGGGGTCGTCGGTGGTGCTGACGGAGTTCACTTCAAGCGTCAAATCCTGGGCGGAAATGCTTATAGCCCCGGCCCCGCCCAGCGTCGCCGACCCGCGGGCTTTGAGCGCGAAATACCGCAGGGGAGAATCGCCCGACGGCTTCATCACGACCAGGGCCAAGTCCACCTGCTTCAATTGGATGCTCAGGTCGCCGCGGCCCACGGCCACGTCCACCTGGCTGGCACCGAATTTCAAGGCTTCCATGGTTTGGCCGGCCGCGGGGCCTCCCACCGTCTTCACCCCGTCCACCGTGTCTTTTTCAAAAACGAAGTTTCCGTTCACGTGGACGAAGTCGGCCACGGTCAGGTCCTGGATCCCGGCGACGCGGAGCGTCGCCTTGGTGAAGTCCAGGTCCATGGAAGTGGACGGCCCCGTGGTGATCGTCAATTTGCGCGCGGGCATGAGCTTGTCGAAATCCACCGGCGCCGTCGCGTCGTTGGTCTGGTTGATTTCCACCGAAACGCTGGTCGCGCTCAGCACCAGGCCGGGTATGCCGACCAGGGACGCCGATCCAGCGGTCGCTTTCAAGGCGATGTACCGGGTGATGCCGGCCGAAGGCATCATGAGGGCCATCCCGACTTGGGCGCCGCTCAGGGTGAGACCCACGGCGCCCGCAGTCGCCGGAGTGTCCGAGCCGTCGATCTTTCCGTCCTTGTTCGAGTCCACCCAGTAAGGACCGCCCAACCCGGCGAAGGCGTAGACGTCCGAAGCGCCGATCTTCAAGACGGACACGCGGACGGGTGTGGTGCTCCCCACAGGGGTCACGTCCATGTCGTCCCCTTTCTCGAAGTCGAAGTTCCCGGCCAGGCTGGCGAACTTGGAGAGGCTGATGGTGACGTAGCCTTTGATCAACAGAAGTTGCTTGTTGTAATCCAACGCCAGGGCCACCGCGGGAGACAGGCCTTTCCCGGGGTCAAGGACGTCTTGCGCTTCGCTGAACGTCCCATTCCCATTCAGATCCAAGGCCTTGGTCCAATCCAAGGGCGAAGCCTGGTCGGCGCCCTTCGATCCGTTGGCTTGGTTGATCTCCACCACCAAATTCCGCGCGTGCGCCGTTAGAGTGTCGGCCGACAGCCCCGACAAGTCGGCGGCGCCCACGGTCGCCTTGATCGCCAGGTAGCTTCGGCCGTCGCCGGCGGCCGCGTCCGCGGCGCCCGGCGTCAACTGGGCCAGGGACATGTTCCCGCCCGTGACGCTGAACCCGATGCCGGTCCCCGGCGTCCCGTCGTCATTCCCGCCCACCCCGACGAACACGTTAACCCCTTCCAGGGCCATGGAGAACAAGGAGGCGTTGGACAAATCCGCCTTTGCATCGCCGTTCAAGTCCGCGTTGACGACCCGGCTGGTCAAGATAAAGGAATCGCACTTGCCTTTTACAAAACCCAACAGCCCGAACTTATCCAGCTTTCCAACGGCCTGGAAATAGGGGGCGGTGAAATCGATGGGCAGGGACTCCGGCGTGGCCAAATCCGCCCCCGGATTCAGCCGATCGTCGGGGTTGTCGCCGAACGTCTTGTTCTTGTTGAGGTCAAAGGCCTTGGTCCAATCGAGCGCCGCCGCCGCGACGTTGTTGACGTCTTTCCCATCCGCTTCATTGATCTGTATCCCAACGCCCGAGGCTGTGGCGGTGACCCCCGGAACGCCCGTCAAGGACGCGCTCCAATTGACCGCCTCGACCGCCAGCCACGACCGGCCGTCGCCGGCGGCCGCGTCCGCGGCGCTCGGCGTCAACTCGGCCAGGGCCGATTCGCCGCTCTCGACGTCCAACCCCACCCCGCCCATCCCCACCGTAGCTTTCACGTCGCTCAAAGCCAACGTGGTCAAGGTAGCCCCGGTCAAATCCACCGTACCATCCCCGTTCAAGTCCGCATCGATCGTTCGAATCTTGAAGGCGAAATTCGCCTGGCCGGTCACGAAGCTCAAAACGTTGAAATTGAACGCTCCCACGACGGACAAGTCGCCGGGGTAGTTCAAGGCCATGTCCGAGGCGAAACCCAGCGAGTCGCCGAACATTTTGTTGCCGTCCACGTCCAGGGCCTTTGTCCAGTCCAGGGCCGCGTCGCCTGCGACGCTCGCCCGGTTGAGCTGGACCGTCATGTCCGTCACCTGCGCGGTCACGCCTGGGATCCCCTGCAGGGAGGCCGTTTTCACGATAGCTTTCAGCCCGAGGAAGCTGTGGGTGGTCGCCCCGGATCCATCGACGGTCCAAGCGTCCGCCAGGGACAGTCGGCCGCCGGTGATCGCGAAACCCACGCCCTTGCCCGCTGTACCGTCCGGATTTCCGTTAAAGCCGACGAAAACGTTCGCTTGGTCAAGTGAGACCGTGAGCAGCGTGGCGCCCGCCAAATCCCCGGTGGTCGTGTCGAAACTCCCGCCATTGACGTCCACGTTCACCATCCCGGGATCGTAGTTCACGACGACGTTCTGGGCCGACGCGGTCACCAGGCCCAGCGCCTGCACCCGGACCTGGTCGCCGGTGAACTGGAAGGTGCCCTTCGTGAAATCATAGGAAGCGATCACGGCCCAATTGTCGGCATCCGTTCCGTCGGTGAAGGAAGCGGAGACCGGAAGGCCGGGAAGGAGCGTCGCGCTCGTGGCGGCGAACCCGAACTGCCCTTGGAGGGGAGAGCCTTCGGTGTAATTGAGGTTATGAATCATGAGCACCGGGCCGGTGCAGGCCATCAGCCCGGGAACGGAGAAATCCGGGATGGCCACGCTGGCATCGCCTAAGGAAAAACCGTTCTTCCGGACGCTGAGGTCGGTCGCTTGGGCTGAAACGCCGCCGAAAGGTGTGATCGAGACGGCCATTTGGGGGATGTAGAGCAACTGCTGGTCCGCCGCCCCATTGGGGTCGTAGTGGATGGTGAACCCGGTTGTCCCGGTCGTCTGGGCCTTCAAGAGGTTGGTGACCGTCAGGTTCACTTGGTCGGCCGTGAGGTTGAACACCCCCGTTTGTAGCGTGTAATCCCCCGATATGGCCGTCAAATCCGCGTCGGGGCCGTCCAAAACCGAGGCGGAGATCAACGACCCCACCGTCAGGCTCGCCGCCTGGGCGCTCAGGCCCAGAGTCTTCCCATTATCTTTGAAGGTCAACGTCGGGGCGGCGACCTCAAGCAGGCTGCCTACCTTGAAGTCCGACAGCGTGACGGAGCCGTTGAAGGAAATATCCGGGGCGGCGCCGCTGAACAAATTGTTGTCTTGAATCCCGATCGTGGCATCGGCGGCCACCAGGGGCGGGCCCCCCCCAAATTGAGCGGAGATGGGTAGATTCATGGCCAGAGTCGCCACCGGCGTCTCAATACTCAGTTTGTAGGCGTCTTTGCCCTTCTTCAGGTCACTGAGCGTCAAAGTTTTCTCCGTGCCATTGGTCAAGTTGATGCCGACGCCCAAGTTCAAAGACGCGCTACCATCGGCCACGCCGAGGCTCAGGAAACCGAGATTGAAACCGAAGGTCAACCCTGTGGCGTCAATTTTCGCGGTGACCAAGAAAGTGTCCAAACGGAAAAAGACATCCCCATCCGTCAACGGGTAATTGTCGGGATCGGAGAGGTTGTCGGCCAATTTCAACCCGAACGAAAACTTAATTTCAATGGTGGTCGTCAAGGTCATGGCCAGAGGCGATCCCGTGGTCAACCCGGAGCCATTAGTGAGGCTGCCCAGATCCAAATTGAAAACCTTCGTCTTCGATTCGTTGAAGGCCACGTCGAAGCGAAGCTCTTGCGTATCGGGGAAGAATCCCCCTCCAATGGTGACGGGCCCTGCGGTTGTCGTCCCCTGGGCCGAGTTCCCAAACAAAGGAATGGCATAGGCTTCGATCGCCTTGATGAGCCCGCTGTAGGTGGGCAGTTGCTTGAGGGCGTCGACAGCGTCAAAATAGGATTTGATTGTCTGTCCCAAATTGAGGAAATCGCCGAAGGAAGGGGTCGGAGAACATGAAACCAGGGAATTAAGGGTGCCGTCTCCCTCGCTGTTCATAAACGGCACCGGAACGTTGGCCAAAGTCGTGGTGGCCGTCGCCACTTCGTCCATTTTTCCGCTGACACTTCTCAATTCCGCTTCCTGATCGGGCAGGATCTTGTCGGGCAGAGGAGGCGGGATGAACTTGACGAAGATCGACCCCGTCGTCGCCCCCTCGATTTGGGCCACGGGCCGACCAACGGCCGCGTCGATCGCGTCCGCCAATACCTGATCATCAACGACCACGCTCTTTATGGCCGTATTCCCGTCAAGGGCTTTGATAAAAGTCGCAATATCCGCCGTGCTCCACGACGGTTTGGCGAACTCCACGTCCATGCCGGTTTGAAAGGTAAATGTGGAAGGGGCGTCCGGCCGGCTCGTAGTTTGCCCCGCAAAATCGCTCAAACCGTTGACGGTGATGCCGGAATGAATGAAGGACGCTATTAGAATATGTCCGTAGACCCAACCGGTCGCATATCGGTCGTTGGTCGCGTTGCTGGCAAAAGTGAAATTGACTCCGGAGACCTTCACCCATTGCGGCGCGTCGGATGAATTCAGCCACGCCGCCGTACGAGCCCCCTTGTCGCCGGTCAGGTCGCCGGGCATGCTTTCCGGAGCCGCCTTCCCGGTGGGGTCCACGACCGCCTCGAAAAGCTTCAACGCCGCGGTGTCATTGTCGTTCATCGTCCCGCCGACGACGAGAGGCTTTCCGTCACCCCCTGGGTAGCCAAGATATTCGAGGCGCTGCTCCAACCGCAATATATTGAGCGTCGAAGTGTCGTCGCAGATGATGTCGTTGACGGCCGCGCCGGCATAAGGAGCGGGGTCCAACACCAAGAAAGAGTAGTCGGTCGAAACGCCGTTCACCGTGAACGTGCCGGTATACGTGCCCTGAAACCCCTTTGATCCTATGTACCCATCCGACGCATCGTTCAAGGAAGGGGCGAAATAGAACTCCCCGGACGTGCTGAAGTCATCCGCCAAAAATATCGTGCCCTTTCCGTCGGCCGTAAGCCCCGCGGTCAGACCGGCGAACGACGATCCCGCGAATTTCTTGGGGACGGCATAGGCTATCACGTCCTCGGTGCGGCCGGCGGACTCGGAGACATTAATACTTAACAGGTACTTGCCGTAGGCACCCCCGCTGACCTTGACTGTAGGACTGCTCGAGACTTGAAACAGATAGACGCCCGGTTTTTCCACAAAGAACCCGTAGGGCGCCGGGTTTGTGCTCACGACGGCTCCGCTCTTATCTAGAGTGTTGTCGCCAAAATAGGTGAAGTCAAAAGTGGTGGATGTGGAGCTTTGAACCGGCCCGAGGATTTTTATGGCGGGGTCAAACTCGTCGCTCGTCAAACTGACCTGCACGAAATCGCCGGCCGCCAGCGTCACCGCGTATTCGTCGATGGCCGGATTCTCGTTCGCGCTCAAGGTCCCCGGTATCTGCCCGTCGAAGAGCGTGTAGGCGCTGGCTTCCAGCAGTTTCTCCATGATCGCCTGCTGGCCGAGCTCGTTGGGATGCATCGTGCCCTTGGTAAAGGCTTGACCGAAAAATACGTCGGGCCCCTGAAGCCGCACCGATTCAGAGGCGGTTCGTATCCACCGAACACTATTGGAAACTTGCGCGATATCCGCACGCGGCTGTCCGGCGTTGTCATAGGGGCTCACACCGGCATACCCGTGGCCGGTAAACGCATCGACAATTCCACCGACGTAGGTCCAACCATTCCTCAGCGCGGCGGCTTTGATAGCGTTATTCAATGGTGTGATAACGTTCTGCGTGGCCCATATGAGTTCATTCTGATCAAGGCTCATTCCAAGAACGGGATAGCCGGCTATGGTGCCCAAAATGTCAGTGAGAATGTTGTCGGCGACCACCGTCTTCCCATCAACCACACAGGTGCTGGGATCCGGGTATTCGGTAATATAGACGTTCTTGACCTTCAGTTGAGTGTTAATGGCGAAGGCCAACCCGTCATACGCCGCCGCTAGCCTGGATAGCCCGGCCAAGTCTTTTGTATGACCGGTCGTGGAATCTTTGACTGCGCCGTTCACAATCGATGCTTCGAGCAGCGGCAGATCCCCCACAAATTGATCCCAGTCACTGCTGCTCCCGCTGTTTATGGCATTCAAAAGGAGTTGTTTG
>PMLF01000283.1 GCA_003158755.1 Elusimicrobiota bacterium
CTTCTTTGGGCCGTTTGGCCACGGGAGGGAAAGAGACCGTGGCCGTCCGGGTGCCGGACCACCCGGCGGCGAGAGCGCTGTTGAAAGCCTTCGGCGCTCCGTTGGCGACCCCCAGCGCCAATCCGTCGGGGAAGCCTCCCGCCGTGACGGGCGCCGCCGCCCGGAAGACCTTCGGCGGCCGCGTGGAAATATTGTGGGACGGGGGCCGATGCCCCCGCGGAACGGCTTCGACGGTGCTGGACGCCTCCACCTTGCAATGGACTCTGATTCGCGAAGGGGCGGTACCGCGCCGGACCCTTTTGAAATACCTGGACATTAAGGAATGACGCCCCGTAAAATCCTTTTCGTTTGCACCGGAAATATCTGTCGAAGCGCGATGGCCGAGGTTTTCCTCAAGAGGCGGTTGAAGGAAGAAGGCGTCGCCGGNNGCGCCGGAGTGGAAGTATTCTCGGCCGGGGTGGCGGCCGAAGCGGGCCGGCATTGCCCTCCGGAAACTCTGAAGGCCTTGGATAAGCGTGGGGCGGACGGGCGGGGCCATCGGTCCCGGCCCCTGACGCCGGATCTGGTGGACGGAGCGGACCTGATCCTGGCGATGACCCGGGACCACCAGATGGCCGTGGCCCTGCGGTTTCCCCGGACCGTCGGAAAATTGAAGCTTTTCCGTTCCTACGCCGGGTTGTCCGGCGACGTGGAAGACCCCTTCAACGGAAGGGCAAGCGCCCACGACGCCTGCGCCGCGGAGGTCGGGGAAGCGGTGGAAAAGATTTTGAAGAAATTACGAACGGATATTGACGAGACACAACACCTTCATCCCTCGGAGGAACGATGAGCATACTCAAGAAAGCGGACCCTGCGGTTTTCAAAGCCATTATCGACGAGACCCGGCGGCAGGAGGAAGGGTTGGAGCTCATTGCCTCCGAGAACTACGTTTCCGAGGCGGTGCTGGAGGCCCAGGGATCCGTCCTCACCAATAAGTATGCCGAAGGCTATCCCGGCAAGCGGTACTACGGCGGTTGCGAGTGCGTGGACGTCGTCGAAACTCTCGCCATCGAGCGGACGAAGGCCTTGTTCGGCTGCGAGCACGCCAACGTCCAGCCCCATTCGGGGTCCCAGGCCAACATGGCCGTCTATATGTCCGTCCTCCAGCCCGGCGACACGATCATGGGCCTGGAACTTTCCCACGGGGGACACCTGACCCACGGCCATCCGTTGAATTTTTCCGGGCGCTTCTACAAAGTCGTTTCCTACGGCGTGCGGCAGGACACGGAGCAGATCGACTACGACCGGGCGGCCCAACTGGCCCTGGAGAACAAGCCGAAGATGATCGTTGCCGGCGCGTCCAACTATTCCCGCGTCTGGGACTGGCAGCGCTTGCGGACGATCGCCGATTCCGTCGGCGCCTATCTCTTCTGCGACATCGCCCACTACGCGGGCTTGATCGCTGCCGGGCTCTATCCGTCGCCGGTCCCGATGGCGGACTTCGTCACCACCACCACCCACAAAACCTTGCGCGGGCCCCGCGGCGGACTCGTCATGTGCAAGGAAAAATACGCGAAGGACCTGGACAAGCTGACCTTCCCCGGCATCCAGGGTGGACCCTTGATGCACGTCATCGCCGCCAAGGCCGTCGCCTTGGGCGAAGCGCTGAAGCCCTCCTTCAAAAAATACCAAGCCCAGGTGATCAAGAACGCCCGGGCGATGGCGGCGGGTTTGGAGAAGCGCGGTTTCCGCATCGTCTCCGGCGGGACGGACAGCCACGTTTTCTCCATCGACCTGCGCCCCAAGGGCTGCACCGGGAAAGACGCCGAGATCGCCCTGGGCCAGGCTCACATCACCGTCAACAAGAACACGATCCCCTTCGACACCGAAAAGCCGTTCATCACCTCGGGCGTTCGGCTCGGTTCTCCCGCCGTCACCACCCGCGGCATGAAGGAAAAAGAAATGGACAAGATCGCGGCGTGGATCACCGAGGCCGTCGAGAAGCGCGCCGATCCCAAGGCGTTGGAAAGGATCAAGAAAGAAGTCGCCGCCCTATGCAAAAAGTTTCCGCTCTACGCCAAACGCCTTAAGAAATAATTGTTTTTGATTTTGAATTACCGGGGCCCCGTGAGGCGATTCGAGCACGATTTTTCGACGGCTAGCGGGTCCGACCCTGTTTGATCCGGCCCGTAGGATGCTGAGGGCCGGGAGTTGGGTCGGACTCCGTCGAAAAATCGCGCGCAGGCCGCTCGGGGTGCCCTTTTAGAGATCCAAGGGACCTTTTGGGCAAGCAAAAGGTCCTTTGGCTGGGGTGCGGGGCCGGGAAGGCCCCGCGGTTCATATAACGTCACTTCGAGGAACCTTCATGAAACCGCCCGCTTACCGATACGAGTCCGACGGTTCCTTCGTCGTCGAAAACTATAACCGCGCTTCCCTCTTTTCCAGCTTTCTGCCCGGCATCGCGGGGGAGGAGGGCGTGCCGCTCTGGGCGTTCTACGTGAACCGCGGTCAGGCCGTGACCAGCTTCGGCGCGCGCAACAAGGACGGGGCCATCGCCGAATTCTTCCCGGCCGACCGCGCCTACCAGACGGTGACCTTGCGGGGTTTTCGGACGTTCCTGAAAGTGAAACGAGGCGGTCGGACCGTCTGCCACGAGCCTTTCCAGTCGACGTCGGACGACGGCGTCGTCCAGCGCTTGATCATCCGTCCCTACGAAGTGGCCGTGGAGGAGACCCACGAGAAGTTGGGGATTCGCGTGCGGGCGGTGATGTTCACCCTACCCCAAGCTTCTCTCCCGGCGCTTCTGCGCACCGTCACCGTCGATAACCTGCAACCTTCTCCCGTCGCCGTGGAGTTCGTGGACGGCCTGCCCCTGCTCCTCTCTTATGGCCTCAACCAGTGGTGCGTCAAATACATGAGCCGCACCATGGAGGCCTTCACCGTCGTTAACGAGAACGACTCGGCGCCTTTCCTTCGCCTTAAAGTGTTTCCCGCCGACTCGGAGAAGGTGGTTCCGGTCGTGGCCGGTAACTTCTTCGCCGGGTGGCTCGAGGGCGGACGCGCCGCCCGACCCCTGGAAGCCCTCACGGATCCGCGCACGGTATTCGGCCTTCGGGAGGACTTCGTCCGTCCGGAGGCCTTCTTCGACGGCCCGGTCCCCAAAGGGCGGGTCCCCGGAAACCGCAACCCGGCGGGCTTGTTGAAGGGGCGCGCGTCGATCTCCGGCAAAGGCCATACGGTCTGGCACAGTCTTTACGGCCGAGCGGATTCGATCCAAGCCATGAAGGATTTCGTTAAGACGGTCACTCCCGCGTTCTTCCACGCGAAGCGGGCGGAGAACGCCGACCTCCTCCAAGATTTAACCTCCACCGCCTTCTCCGCCACCGGGCTGCCCATCCTCGACGCCTACGCCCGGCAATCGTTCCTCGATAACGGCCTTCGCGGCGGGTTCCCTCGGACGATCCCCGGCGGACGCACGATCTATCTCTTCGGTCGCAAGCACGGCGATCCCGAGCGGGACTACAACGATTTCTTCCTGCAGGATTCGCCTTGGTCCGAGGGAAACGGCGATTTCCGCGACATGCTTCAGAACCGGCGCGTGGACCTTTTCTTCAATCCGGACGTGGGCGACCGGAACCTTCGATATTTCTTCGGCCTGATCCAGCCCGACGGATACAATCCGCTGATCCTCCGCAACACGCGCTTCGTGATTAAAGATTTGAACCGATTGAACGTCCTTTGGCGGGACCGCGGCGCCAAAGGCGATCCGCGGGCCGAGTTTGGCAAGTCCTTCAAGTTCGCCGATCTTTGGAATCTGCTGACGGGAGCGGTGCCCGACGATGGGCGGGCCGACCTCGCCGCCGAGGTTTTGTCCCTCACCGACGAGGTCGAGGACGCGGAGTTCGAGAAGGGCTACTGGTCCGACCACTGGACCTACCTGGTGGACATGCTGGAAAACTTCCGGGGAGTATTCCCCGACCGCCTCGCCGCCCTCCTTTTGGACGACGCGTCCTATCCGTTTTACGATGGTTGCCATTTCGTCCAGCCCCGCTCCCGCAAATACCAGTTGACCGCCGACGGCGTTCGGCAGTACGGGGCGGTGAAATACGAGAAGGAAAAAGACCTCCTCATCAAATCGCGCGCGGAAACGCCCCACCGCGTTCGCGACGGCCACGGGAAAGGCGAGCCGGCGTTGACGACGCTCCTGGGCAAGATCCTGACCCTTGTTCTGAATAAAACCGCTTCTCTCGATCCCTTCTGCGTCGGCGTGGAGATGGAAGCCGACCGTCCCGGCTGGTGCGATGCCATGAACGGTTTGCCGGGGCTCCTCGGCTCGTCGGTGAACGAAACGCTGGAACTGCTTCGCCTCGTTCGCTTCACCCGCGAGACGTTGGAATCCTCCGGACGGTCGGGCGCCGTCTCCCTGCCCCGGGAACTGGTGGAGCTTTTCCTTTCCTTAAAAACATCCATCGACGGCGGTTCCTGGGATTCGGAACCCCTCCGCTTTTGGGAGGAGACCCACACCGCCAAAGAATTTTATCGGGAAAAAGTTTTCTATGGGTTCGACGGCGTCCGCCGGGACGTTCTTTTATCCGACGTGACGGCATTCTTGTCCGCCGCCGAGAAGGTTTTGATCCTGGCGTCGTCCCGCGCCAAGCGGGACGGAAAGGTCGTCACCTATTTTTCCCACGAAGCCGTCCGGTACGAAGCCTTGCCGGAACCGTCCTTTGTTCGCGTCTTGGAGTTCCGACAAAAGCCGGTCCCGCTCTTCCTGGAAGGGTTCGTCCACGCCCTCCGGACCGTCGAGTCGCCCGAAGCGGCCCGCGAAATCCATAAGGCAGTGCGGGGCACGGAGCTCTTCGACCGTGAGCTTGGGATGTACCGGTTAAACGTGCCTTTGGGAAAGGACCCTTTCGAGTTGGGCCGGGTGGGAATATTCTCTTACGGTTGGCTTGAGAACGGATCCATCTTTCTCCACATGCATTACAAATACGTTCTCGAGATGGCGCGCCGGGGACTTTTGGACGAGTTCTACAAAGATTGGAAAGAGCTCCTGGTCCCTTTCCAAGACCCGCGCCGCTACGGCCGCAACATTTTGGAGAACACCAGTTTTATCGCCTCCAGCGGCTACAAAGACAAGGAGGACCGCGGCAAGGCCTTCGTGGCGCGCCTTTCCGGGTCGACGGTGGAGTTCCTCCACCTCTGGAGCTTCCTCCTGTTCGGCGAGCGGCCTTTCGTGTGGAAGGACGGCGCGCTGTCGTTGGCCTTCCGCCCGAATCTTAAGGCCGAGTTGTTTTCCACCAAGGCCCGGACGGTCCACCCCGACGGCCCCGACGCTCCCGGTGTCGACCTTCCCAAGGATACCCTGGCGTTCCGTTTCCTGGGTCGGGTCTTGGTCGTCTATCACAACCCAAGCCGTCGGGATACCTTTGGTTCAAAAGCCCTCGCCCCCGTCCGCCATGAAATAATCTTTTCCGACGGAAGCCAAGAGGCCGTCGAGGGGTCTTCCCTCCCGTCCGCCCAGGCCAAGGCCGTGCGGGAAGAGCGCGTGACGCGCCTCGACGTCTATTTTGGTTGATTCCATGACCGCTCGTCCGCTTTGGGAATTCATCGACGACGAAGGAACGTTCCGCGCGAAAGAGCCGGGGCGGGTGAGTCGGCTCTATTTCCCACTGGGGAACGAGGCGGGCCTCTTGAGCGCCGTCACGCCGGACCTCCACGGGGACATCAAGGCCGGACAGAACGCCTTCCTCACCCAGCCGGTTTCCGAGCAGGACCTCCACGCCTCCCGCGTCCGCCGGGACGTGTGGCTTCGGACCCCCAAAGAAGCTTGGCACGCCAACGTCGAGCCGGAAGACGGCGCCCAAGTGGAAGCGGGTTTCCTCTGGCACAAACTGCTTCGGACGAACCGCCCTCTGGGGCTGTCTTGTGAAATTCTTAACTTCGTCCCGTCCTCGCCGGATCGCGTGGAAGTCATGCGCGTCACGGTCAAGAACACCGGCCGCAAGGCCGTTTCGGTGACTCCCACCATCGCCGTGCCCCTCTTCGCCCGCAGCGCCGAAAATTTGCGGGATCACCGCCACGTCACTTCGCTCTTGCACCGCCTGTACCGCCACCCCCACGGCATCCTCGTGCGCCCCACCATGACCTTCGACGAGCGCGGCCACAAGATCAACCGCCTCACCTACGCGGGGCTCGGTTTCGAATCGGGCGGCGCCGCCCCCTCCGGATCTTTCCCGACGGTGGAAAGCTACATCGGCGAAGGGGGGAGTTTCGACCGTCCCGCCGCCGTCCTCGAAAACCGCGCTCCCCGTCCCTGGAAAGAAATCGCCGGCCGCGAGGCCATGGCCGCTTTCCGTTTCAAGGAACGCACGCTGAAGCCCGGCGGCGAGGCCCTTTTCGTCGTTCTCCTCGGCATCGTTGATCCCGGAGAAAAAGATCCCGCCGCGGAGGCGAAACGCGTCGTTTCCGGTTGGGCGAAAAACTATGGATCCGCCGCGAAAGCCGACCGCGCCCTCGCCGCCGCCAAAACCTATTGGAAAGATCGTTTGGACGCCGTCCGTTTTCACACCGGCGACCCGGTCTTCGACCGCTGGACCCGTTGGGTCGCCGCCCAACCCATGCTGCGGAAAATATTCGGCTGTTCCTTTTTGCCGGATTTCGACTATGGCCGAGGGGGCCGCGGTTGGCGGGACCTGTGGCAGGATTGCCTGGCGTTGCTTCTCTTATCCCCCGGCGAGGCGCGGCCCCTTCTCCTGAACAACTTCGGCGGCGTCCGTATGGACGGTTCCAACGCCACGCTGATCGGCCGCGCTCCCGGCGAGTTCATCGCCGACCGCAACAGCATCACCCGCGTGTGGATGGACCACGGGGTGTGGCCATTCCTCACGACGGAGCTTTACATCCACCAGTCGGGAGATTTTTCTATCTTGGGCGAGGAAGTCTCCTATTTCCGCGATCCGCAAATGCGCCGCGCCAAAGCCAAAGACGCCGCGTGGACGGAAGCCTACGGCCGTCGATGGAAAGCAAAGGACGGCAAAGAATATCGCGGCACGGTGTTGGAACACATGCTGGTCCAGCATTTGTCGTCTTTCTTCCACGTGGGAGAGCACAACTTGATCCTCTTGGAAGACGCCGATTGGAACGACGGACTGGACATGGCCGGACGAAGGGGGGAAAGCGCGACTTTTTCCGCCCTTTACGCGGGGAACCTGGCATCCATCGCCGACTTGTTGGAGGAGGCGGGGAAANNGGGTTAAGGTTGACTCCTCCCCTTCCCAAGGGGAGGCCGGGAGGGGTCGAGTCTCTTACGATTCCGTCCAGGCCAAGCGCGACCGCCTTGAAAATTATTTCGACGCCGTGTCTCCAGAGGTCTCCGGCCGTCACGTGTCGGTTCCGGTGGAGGCCTTGGTCCGGGATCTGCGCGCCAAAGCCATTTGGCTCTCGGATCGTGTGCGGACCCGCGAATGGGTCCGCTCCAAGTCCGGTTTTTCCTGGTTCAACGGTTACTACGATAACGAAGGCCGTCGCGTGGAGGGGGACCACTCCAAGGGCGCGCGGATGACCCTCACCGGCCAAGTGTTCCCGCTCCTGTCCGGCGTGGCCGACGAAGCTCAATGCCGCGAGGTGTGGCGGAGCGCCAAGAAGCTCCTACGAAGCCCTTTGGGCGGGTTCCGTCTCAACACCGACTTCAAGGAACTGCAGCCCGCCCTCGGCCGGGCGTTTTCCTTCGCCTACGGCGACAAGGAGAACGGCGCGGTCTTCAGCCACATGGAAGTCATGTTCGCCAACGCCCTGTACCGCCGCGGCATGGCGGCGGAAGGCCGCGAGGCGTTCTCGGCCCTCTACCGCATGTCGGTCGATACGGACCGGAGCCGCCTCTATCCCGGCCTGCCCGAATATTTCAACGGCGAAGGACGTGGCCTCTACCACTACCTGACCGGCTCCGCAAGTTGGTACGTGTTGACGTTGTTGACGGTGGTGTTCGGCGTGCGAGGCCAGTGGGGGGACTTGCTGTTGGACCCGCGCCTCATGCCGGAGGATTTCTCGAAGGCCGGAGAAGCTTCCGTAGAAACGTCTTTCGCCGGCCGCCGGTTGAAGATTGTTTTCCATAACCCGGAACGGCTTTCCCACGGCCGGTATCGCGTGGGAGAAGTCCTCCTCAACGGCGCCCCCGCGGCCTTCCATCCAACCGCCGAAGGCGGCGTGACCCTTCCCCGCTCGACGATCGAATCGCTTCCTCCCAAGAAAGAATCTATCCTTGAGGCGCGCTTGGAGCGTTCCCTCCGCTAGGGAACATCAACCGCCGTTGTGGTCAATACGGTGGCCTGGATCGTTTCCCCTTCGCTGAGAAAAGTGTTGCTTCCACGGATCAGCAAGGGAAAGAGACAGAAAAGGCCGCAAACCAAGCTCAGGACGAACCGGCTTTCTCCCTCCGAATCGAGCCGACCGCCGACGGGGATGTCTATCCCTTCGGGAGTCGTAATCGATTGGACCTCCAAGGCGATGTGCCCGGGCACTCCGACGATA
>PMLF01000052.1 GCA_003158755.1 Elusimicrobiota bacterium
GCCATGAGCGGCGGGGTGGACTCCGCCGTCGTGGCCGCCATCGCCAAGGACGCTTTCGCCCGCCTGGGCCTCCCGGCCAAGAATATCATCGGCGTCTCCATGCCGAGCCGTTACTCCTCCCGGGGCAGCCGGGATGACGCCCGCGTCCTCGCCGAAAGCTTGGGCATCACCTACGAAAAGGCGACCATCCGCTGGCTCTTTACGATCTTCCTCCTTCAGATGGGACGGCTCGCTTCCCGGTTGCTGAAGATCGTCGGAGGCGAGTTTACGGAGAAAAACGCCGGTTTGGCCAGGGAGAACATCCAACCGCGCCTCCGCGCCCTCATCCTCCAGTTCATTTCCAATTTGTTCGACAGGGCTCTCCTCCTCTCCACGGGGAACGACACGGAAATGAGGCGCGGCTATTCCACCGTCGGAGGCGACTTGGAGGGAGGCTTCGCCCCCCTCGGGAACGTCAACAAACTCCTGGTGTACGCCTTCGGCATCCACCGCAACCGGCAGGTGGCCCGGGGCGAGAAACAAGGCCTCATCCCCGAGGCCACCCTGACGAAGCCCCCCTCGGCCGAGCTGAAGCCCGGCCAGACGGACACGGCCTCCCTGGGTTTCTCCTACCATCTCATGGTGGGATTCGATCAGGCGTATCAGCGGGCGCAGGGGGACCTTGACGTCGTCATCCGCCATCGGGATCAAATCGATCCGATGAAAGAACTGTCGGACGAGTCCTTCGCCCGGCTCATTTCGGAATCCATCCGCCTCTACGTTGTCAGCGAATTCAAGCGCCGCCAGTCCGCCCCATCGGTCGTCCTTACCCCCGGGGCCCACACGTTCGGCTTCCGCCGTCCCATCGTTGTGGAGAATTACGTCAAATACGACGACGTCCTGGCGCGGGTGCGGCAAGCTCGAACCGGAAACGAATCCATATCGGCGCCGACCAGTCTTCCCGTCCTGGCGCCCCCGGTGGCGGCCCGGCCCGAAAATATTTCCCATTCCCCTCTGATCGATTTGGACCGGGCGGACGATACCGGGCCGATCCTGAGAGCGCTTTCGGACGTATTGGCCCGCCACGGGATCAAAATGGAAAGAGGCACTCTGGCCACACTGGCATCGACGGTGAAGGAAGTCGGCCGGGTCCAGCTACTTCCTTCGCTCACGGGGTCCCAGTTGAAGGGAGGTATTCCCATCCACATCGAGATGAGCGACGACCTCACCCGCCTGGTGTACCGGCGGGTCCTGGACGATTCGGGCGTGTTCGGGGAAGACGGGACCGTGGACCTATCCAAGTTGAAGTT
The DNA here is from genome assembly GCA_003158755.1 of Elusimicrobiota bacterium. Lineage (GTDB taxonomy): Bacteria > Elusimicrobiota > Elusimicrobia > FEN-1173 > FEN-1173 > FEN-1173. Next base: position 1,290 of record PMLF01000052.1, read on the forward strand.
GGACGAAACGCCGTTGTTCGAAATCCCGAGTTCGTTCCTGGTTTACCCCGTGACGTACATCGCCAAGACGTTCCAGCACGAACTGCTCGACCATATCACCCAAATCATGCAATTGAACAAGCGCTACACCACCTATCGCGGCGTCACCACCGCTTGGGATAAGTCGGTGGACCGCGACGTGTGGACGACCAACATCGACACGACGTACCTCCACAATATCCTCAAACAAAACGGCGTTTTGGACGATCCCAAAACGCGCGTCGCCACCGAGATCGGCGTGGGCGGCGGACACCTTTCGGCCGCGATGGCCCGCGACCTGCCGTCTCTCGACGAGCTTCGGATGACCGACATCAGCATCTACGCTCTCATGGCCGCGGCGCGAAACGTGAGGCCCTACGCCAAACCGGAAACGCGGCTGAGGGGATATCTGGGGAAAGGCATCCGCGATTTGGACGACAAGACCGACCTCTTCGTGGTGAATCCCCCGTACATCCCCGTCGCCCCGTGGATTCCGACGGACGAGGGGGACCCCTACCGGGGCACCGGTCTCATCCGGGAGATTTTTGAGATCGGAGCAGACAAGCTCAATCCGGAGAACCCCGAGGCCGCGATCTTCATGAACGTCAGCAGCCTGGCGTCCAAGGACATCGAGGAATACAAGCGGCAATACGGCAATCAGCTCTTGATCGAGGAAGTGGGAGAACCCCTTTGGGTGCCGCTGAAGATCGGCGCCGTCGATCCCCGCTGGACGAGCTGGTTGGTCGGCGAGGGCCTCCTCAAGGAAAAGACGGACGCCCGGCCCGACGAGCAAAAATATTGGCACCAGTTGAAAGTGATTAAAATCCGTCGGCGGGCGGCCCCGGAGACGGCGGTCTCCTCCAAGACGCCGACATCCACGACAGCCGGTCTTTCCAGCCGATTCATCGATAAAAAACTCGGTTGGCTCCCGAAATTCATTCGCGTTCCGTTCGTCGCGCCGGTTTTGGAAGGGGTCGCCGTCCTCGTGTGGATGGCCCTGGCCTATCCGTTCGTCCGGATATTCTTCCCGGCGAAAGCCCAGGCCATGGTGGAGTGGTTCGTCAACAAGCACGACAACAAGAGCGAGGCGGAAAAGAATCTCCGCCGGATCGGAGTTTTCTCCATCATCGCGTTCACTTGGATCGGCCTGATCCTGGCGGCCGTGGGTGCGTTGACCGGCCACGTCCTGTTGCCGGATGTGTTGAGCCTGTTCACCCATCATTCGTCGGGCACTCTAGCCATGGTGATCCAGGGGGTCCTGCTCGGCAACATCGGCCGGCATATGATGTGGAACGTCGAGTTCTACAACCTCGCTCCGTTGAGCGCGGGGGATAACCTCAACACCCTGCCGCCCATGGAGCGCGCCACGCGCGTCGCGACCGAGGGCCACGTCAAGGCTCGCACTCAAAAGCTCCTTTCCTATCCCGACCGATTTCCCGTTTCGGCGGAGCAATCGGACTGGCGGGTTGATTGGCCCGGATATATTCCCGTTCTCTATGAAGACCCATCGCTTCAAACCGCGCGAGGAGCCGACGATCCGGACCCGTCAAAGGCGCGTCAGAAACGCCCCTGGATAAGTTACGAAGGCCCCGTTACGGAAAAAGACGGATGGCCCCTGAATCCGCGGGGCCGGACCGGACTGCGGGGTCGGGGCAACAATTTCCAGTGGGGGCCCAATCTCACGGCGGACGCCGTGGTGACGAGGATCAACCCCCGGACGGGCGCGACGGAAGTTCTGGCCATTCAGCGGGACGATACAAAGGAATGGGCTTTTCCCGGAGGACATCTTGACGACGGAAAGGAAGAAACCGCCGCCAACCCCAAAGGAACCGCCCGCCGCGAGTTGCAGGAAGAAACCCACGTTCAATTGGATTTCGAAAAAGCCGTTGAAATCTATCGCGGCTATGTGGACGATCCCCGCAACACCGACAACGCCTGGAAGGAAACGGCGGCGTTTTCCCTGCATTTGCCCTGGGACGAATCCGAGCGCCTCCGCCCCGTGGGAGATGACGACGCCCTCGCCGCGAAATGGATCCCCGCCGCCGAATTCATCGGCAAATCGTTCGCCAGCCACGGACAAATACTCCAAAGAGCGCTCGACCGTCTGGGAATCGCCTCGGAGACGGCACCGTCCGTCCAAGCTCCGGAGGAAAAACTATCCCCCCACACCGAAAAACCGGCGGCGATCCCGGCGAACGTCAGGTCGCGTCCGGTGGAACGGGCCGCTCCCCGCCTTGAAAGGTTTTTCGTTAGGCTGATAATGCGATGGAGGGCCAACGTGGACGAGCGATTCGCGGGGAATCTTTATCGATATCGCGTGGGTCCCCTGGTGAACGAATTGGCGTTCGGTTGGCTGCCATTGGCGTTGGGCGGCGCGTTCGACCTGGGTTTCTGGGGGACTCTGGGTTTGTTGGCGGCCTTCCGGGTCGTTTTCATCCTTCTCCACAGGGGAACGTCTCTCGCGCCGTCCCTCTGGATCGGCGTATTAAACCTCGGCGCTTTCGCTTTGATTCGTCAACCGCTGGCCTCCGCCGTGGTTTTCCTCCTCGTCGATCTCCTCGTGAACTACGATTTCGGCCTGGATCCTTTCGGCCGCGATGCGAATCGCCGGTCGGCGGAGGAGAGTAAACGGAAAGCCGCCATCGAGGAACGGTTGTTCGCGGACACGCGGGAAATGGTCCGGTATTTTTCCGCGCTGACGGAGAAACCGGACAGCCCGGAAGCGCGGGACGCCGCCAGGTTGTTCCCCGAAATCGCCGGATATCTTCGGCCGACCCCCGAGTTCTCAAGCTTCGACCACGATCAACCGTCCGTTGATCGCGGGATCGACACCGCTCTCTTCGAGCACGTCGTTCTCCGGGTCCTTGGCCGGAAGCTCGCGGGGTTGGAAAGCGGAAACCAGGGCGAATTTGAGACAAGCAACGGGCTTCCGAGCGGGGATTTCCAAGAGGATGTCGCCCGGATGAAAAAGATCGCGGGGACGCCCTTCATGCCCTTCTTCCGCGCGGCGCTCCTCTACCACGATGCCGCCAAAGGCGACCCGGCGGTTTTCGCCGACGAGCGTTCACGCGTGGACGTGGACTTGCGGGTCGTCAACAAGGCCACCGCAGCGCTCCTGAAGGCGAAACGCCATCCGCTTTCCGGACGGGAGGGATTGTTTGAAAATTCCGGCGGCCTTTCGGCCGGACGAACCCAACCCGTCTTGAACGATTTGGCCTACCACCTCATCGGCATGAGAGGGTTCCCGGGCCAGTACCTTCGCGGGGAGATAACGCTCGACGTCTTCGACCCGACGACGCGGTGGATCCAAAACCACTGGGAAGAACTCGTCGAGGCGCTTTCTCCCGGTCGCCCGCAAGACCTGCCGCGCCTGCTGTCGGACATGTTCTATCTCTTCAACGCGGTCGATACTTCCGCCGTCCGGGAAGGCCTTTGGACCGGCCCCTTGCGGGGCCGCTTCCTGGATTTCTTCAAGAGTTTCGAACGGACGATCACGCCCGGAACCGGCGGGTCTTTCCCCGTGGATTGGATACGCATCAAAGAGGAACGCCTCGCCGCGTACGGCGGACGAACCGGGGTCGACAACCTGCGCGAGGCCCTCGCCGCCCGTTTCCGGGAACTTCGCGGGGCGCGGATGGAGGAAGGAGAAAACCCGGAATACCTCCGGCGGATATTCGGAAGCCTTTCCGACGACCATGTCCGCCGCCTGTGGTCCCTTTTGGAGAACATGCAAGGCTGGTACGTGGAGAACGCGTCGGCGGGATTGTTCCCGGAATCCCAGGTTAAACTGCTGGCCCTCACCGCGGTGTTGGCCGAAAGGAAAGGGATCGACGTATCACGAACCTACCACATGAATTTCCACACCATGATGACGAGCATGTCCTCTGGCCGCGGGAAATTCGACCCTTATAAAATTCGGATCGTCGAAAGCCTCCTCAAGCGCATCACCTTGGAAGACGTCCTGGACGGCAACGGGGTGGAGACCTTTGATTTGGAAAAGGGTTTTTTCGCGAAAACCGACAACCGCCTCGGCGCCGTTTCCATGGTGATCGACGGGCAGAAAGCCGTCTCCTGC
>PMLF01000339.1 GCA_003158755.1 Elusimicrobiota bacterium
GAAGGGCACGCGGCCTTCGCCGTGTTGGAGCGGGCCCTGGGTTTCATGCGGGAAACGGGCCGGCCCTTCGACGTCGCGCTGGCCGCCACGCGGGCGGGAAACCTTTTCACGACCCACACGGCGGTGGCCGCCGGGTTCGACCGTTTCCCTCCCGCCCTCGTCGAGCAATACCTCGGCGGTTACGCGGAACGGAAGCTCGGCCTTCCCCTGAAAGACCTCCTAGCTTTGGGCCGCCGGGACTCGGACGATCCGTCGGAAAGCTTCAACATGGCCACCCTGGCCATCCGGGGCAGCGGGGCGGTGAACGGCGTGAGCCGCCTGCACGGAGAGGTCAGTCGGCGACTCTTCGCGCCGCTCTTTCCCCGGCGGCCGTTGGAGGAAGTCCCCGTCGGACACGTCACCAACGGCGTCCACGTCCCGACGTGGGACTCCGCCCTCGCCGACGATCTTTGGACGGAAGCCTGCGGCAAGGACCGCTGGTCGGGGACGTGCGAATCCCTGGAGCAAGGCATTCGCGCCGTGTCGGACGCCCGGCTTTGGAAATTTCGCGGCGACGCCGGTAAAGCCTTCGTCGATTTCACCCGCGCCCGGTTGTCCAGACAACTGGCGGCCTCCGGCGCGACGCCCGAAGCCGTGGAGGGGGCGAAAAAGTTGTTCCATCCCGACGCTTTGACCCTGGGATTCGCGCGACGGTTCGCCACCTATAAGCGTCCGAACCTGCTGCTGCGGGACCCGGACCGGTTGCTTCGTCTGTTGACCGATCCCAAACGGCCGGTGCAGCTCGTCCTCGCCGGCAAGGCTCATCCGGCGGACGAGGCGGGACGAGCTCTGATCCGGGAATGGATCCATTTCATCCGGCGGCCTGAGGCGCGATCCCACGTGGTTTTCCTGAGCGACTATGACATGGATTTGGGCGAATATCTGGTACAGGGCGTGGACGTTTGGATCAACACGCCGCGAAGGCCCTGGGAGGCCAGCGGCACGAGCGGCATGAAAGTCCTCGTCAACGGAGGACTCAACCTTTCGGAATTGGACGGCTGGTGGGCCGAAGCTTTCACTCCCGAGGCGGGGTGGGCGCTGGGCGACGGACGGGAGCACGGCGACGACCCCGCTTGGGACGCCGCCGAAGCCGAAGCGCTCTTCGACTTGCTCGAGCGGAAAGTGATCCCGGAGTTTTACACGAGGGACGACCAAGGGATTCCTACCGCTTGGGTCAAACGGATGCGGGAAAGCATGGCGCGGTTGACGCCGCGTTTTTCGGCCGACCGCACGGTGCGCGAATACACCGAAAAACATTACCTGCCGGCCGCCGTTTCCTACCGGTCGCGCGCGGCCGATAAAGGGACCCTCGCCGAACGGATGGTCGAATGGCGTCGCAATCTGGACCGTCTTTGGCCGTCGCTTCGTTTCGGCGAAATGAAGGTGGAAACCCGTGGGGGAAGGCTCGTTTTCGAGGGTCACGTTACGCTCTCCGGTCTTACGCCCGAGTCCGTACGCATCGAGCTCTATGCCGAGGGAACGAACGGCGATGGCGCGGTGAGGCAAGAAATGAAAAGGGTCCCCAAGGTATCCGCGACATCGGACGAAACCGTTTTCGTCGCGGAGGTTCCCTCGGACCGTCCGGCGGCGGACTATACCGCGCGGGCGATCCCGCGCTTCGACGGGGTTTCGGTCCCTCTCGAAGAAGGACGAATCCTGTGGCGAGGATAAAAAAGGCGACGAAACTCAAGGAAGGAAAAGGATAACGACCATGCTCATTAAAGCCAAGGCGTTGAAAGGGTGTAAATTGGAAAGTATCGACGGAACCATCGGGAAGGTGGACGAGTTTTACTTCGACGACAATTTCTGGACGATCCGTTACCTGGTGGCGGACACGGGGGATTGGCTGATGGATCGGAAGGTGCTGATTTCTCCCTACTCGCTGGCCGCCGCGAAGATGGAGGAGCGTCTTCTCCCCGTCGAGCTGACCAAAAAGCAGATTGAGGACAGCCCTCCCTTGGGCACCGACAAGCCCGTCTCGCGGCAGTTCGAGGAGGATTATTACGGACATTTCGGATGGCCGATGTATTGGAGCGGACCGCATCCCTGGGGGCCGTATCCTCACCTTGAACGGGACCCCGGTCGACGAAATGAATCCCGCCGAAGCGGGAAGGCCTGGGACGCCCATTTGCGCAGCACCCGCGAAGTGGGAGGTTATGGCGTCCAAGCGTCGGACGGCGAGATCGGGCACGTCGAGGACTTCGTCATTGACGACGAGACGTGGGCGATACGATATCTGATCATCGACACTCGGAACTGGTGGCCGGGGAAGAAGATCCTGATTTCACCGCGATGGATCGAGCGCGNNTTCACCGCGATGGATCGAACGCGTCAGCTGGGGGGAGTCAAAAGTCTTCGTCAAACTCGCCCGCGATGCCGTCAAGCGGTCTCCGGAATACTCGGAATCGTCCCTGGTGAGCCGGGATTACGAAACCAGCCTGCATCACCATTACGATCAAGAAGGTTACTGGGGCGAGGAAACGGCCGCCAAGAAGCATCACCAGTGAA
>PMLF01000239.1 GCA_003158755.1 Elusimicrobiota bacterium
CGCTGTCAAGCCAGCCTGAGTCCGCGTTCCCGCCTAACGAGGCTATGCCTCAGACCGACGAGGCATGCGGCATGCCCGATGGCCCGCAACGTCGCCACACCCCAGTCGTCACCCCGGCGGAAGCCGGGGTCCAGGTCTTGAAGCGGATTTTCAACGAAAGGTGTAACCCCTGGATTCCGGCTTTCGCCGGAATGACGGCATAGGAACGTGTGCGGGTTTCCAGCCGTATCAATGACCCGATTGAAAAATCTGGATATTTTTCTCAGGGTTCACTTCGATTCTTCTTTTTCCCCCCGCTGCTGCATCTTCTTTCCTCGGCGCTCTTTGTGCTGCCCGCGGGCCTGGCGGCGCTTGCCCTGCCGCTCCATCCGCTGACCGCGACGCTCTTGGCGGCCCGCTTTCCGGTCCAAGCGGTCGGCGGCTTTATCGTTGCCCTTGCTCCGAAACTGAGAAGCCTTGTCGCTCGTCCGCTCGGATCGTTTCTCCACCTTCTCGCCGCGGTCCTCCCGGCGCTCACCCTGCTTTTCCATCCGCTCGCCGCGCTGTTCCTTTTGTTCCCCGCGTTTTTCGACCGCCGCGCCTTTCTCCGGTTCGTCGGACCAATCGGCCGCCCTCACAAAAGGCGCAGCCAAAACCGACGCCGCCAACACCATCCAAACCAGTTTCTTCATGAACCGCCTCCAAAATGATTTGAGTACCGTTCCAGTCTACATCACCCGGCGGCGATATTCCTCCCGGAAATGGTTTCCCCTTTCTTGAAAACGATCTCCCCCCGTTCCATGTCGGCTTCCAGGGCGTCGCCGTCTTTGAACTCACCGGCCAACAGTTTCCGGGCCAGGGGATCGATCAACTCCTTTTGGAGCAGGCGCTTCAAGGGGCGGGCGCCCATGTCGGGGTCGTAGCCTTCCTTGGCCAAATGGGCTTTGGCTTTGTCCGAGACGGTCAGGGTCAGCTTCCTTTCCGCCAGGCGTTTCCGCAATTGGTCCAACTGGACGTCGACGATGCGGGCGATGTGTTTCTCCGTCAGGCGCTCGAAGATCAGCGTTTCGTCCACCCGGTTCAAGAACTCGGGGCGGAAGTATTTCTTGAGCTCTCCCAGGATCAGGTGCCGCACCGCTTCCTTGCTCGTGGCCTCCGCCAATAGGGCGCCCCCGATGTTGGAGGTCATGATGAGGACGGTGTTCCGGAAATCCACCGTCCGGCCTTGCCCGTCGGTCAACCGGCCCTCGTCCAAAACCTGCAAGAGGACGTTGAACACGTCCGGATGGGCCTTTTCGATTTCGTCCAACAGGATCACCGCATACGGGCGTCTCCGCACGGCTTCGGTCAGTTGGCCGCCTTCCTCGAAACCCACGTAACCCGGCGGGGCGCCGATGAGGCGAGAGACGGCGTGCTTCTCCATGTATTCGGACATGTCGATCCGCACCATGGCCTTTTCGTCATCGAAAAGGAACTCGGCCAAGGCCCTCGCCAACTCCGTCTTGCCCACGCCCGTGGGACCGAGGAAGAAAAACGAACCCAGAGGACGGTTGGGATCGGCCAAGCCCGAGCGGGAACGGCGGATGGCGTCGGCCACGGCACGCAGCGCCTCGTCCTGCCCGATCACGCGGGCGTGCATGCGGGTCTCCATTGTCAGGAGTTTGGAAACTTCCCCCTCCAACATGCGGGAAACGGGGATGCCCGTCCACTTGCTCACCACGGAGGCGATATCTTCCTCGCCGACTTCCTCGTTGAGGAGGCCTCCGCTTTTCTGAATGCCGGCGAGGCGCTCTTGGGCTTCCTTCAATTCGCCCTGCAACGCGGGCAAGCGGCCGTATCGAAGCTCGGCGGTCTTGCCCAGGTCCCCGGTGCGCTCGGCTTTTTGCTCTTCCAGGCGGACTTCTTCCATTCTCTCTTTGACGCCTCGGATGCGGACCAGGGCGGCCTTCTCCGCGTCCCAACGCTTCTTCAATCCGTCGGCGCGGGCAGTGACGTCGGCCAGTTCCTTTTCAATTTTGTCCAGCCGTTCCCGCGTGGCGGGGTCGGCGTCTTTGGCGAGGGCGCGCTTTTCGATCTCCAATTGGCGACGGCGGCGCTCCACCTCGTCCAGCTCCAGCGGCATGGAGTCCATCTCCATGCGCAACTTGCTGGCGGCTTCATCCACCAGGTCAATGGCCTTGTCCGGCAGGAACCGGTCGGCGATGTAACGGTGGGACAAGGTCGCGGCCGCCACCAGGGCGGGGTCGGTGATGCGGACGCCGTGATGCAGTTCGTACCGTTCTTTCAGCCCCCGCAAAATGGCGATGGTCTGTTCCACCGTCGGCTGGCCCACGTAGACGGGCTGGAAGCGCCGCTCCAAGGCTGCGTCTTTCTCGACGTACTTGCGGTATTCGTCGAGGGTGGTCGCGCCCACGCAGCGCAGTTCCCCCCGGGCCAGCATGGGCTTCAACAAATTCGACGCGTCCACCGAGCCTTCCGCGGCGCCGGCGCCGACCAAGGTGTGCAGCTCGTCGACGAAAAGGATCACCTGGCCTTCGGCCGCGACGATTTCCTTTAAGACGGCCTTCATCCGGTCCTCGAACTCGCCGCGGTATTTCGCGCCGGCGATCATGGCGCCCAAATCCAAAGCCATCACCCGTTTGGACTTGAGTCCCTCCGGCACGTCGCCGGACACGATCCGCTGGGCCAATCCCTCCACGATGGCGGTCTTCCCCACGCCGGGCTCGCCGATCAAGACGGGATTGTTCTTGGTCCGCCGGGAGAGGACTTGCATGACGCGGCGGATCTCCTGGTCGCGGNNCCGTCAGGTCGCGGCCGTATTTTTCCAAGGACTTATATTTTCCTTCTGGGTTCTCGTCGGTGACGTGATGGGTCCCCCGGACGGCGGACAAAGCCTCCAATATCCGCTCACGGGTCAATCCTTGCCGGACCAGGACTTCCTTCGCGGGATCGACCTCCAGGGAAAAAATCCCCAGGAGGATGTGTTCCGTGGAAACGTATTCGTCTCCCAACGCTTTGGATTCCTCCTCGGCCTTGACCAAGACGTCCCGGAACCCTTGAGAGGCGGACATCTGAACGTTGCCGCGAACCTCCGGAATCTTGCCGATGGCCTCGGCCACGGCCGTCTTGAGGCGGGGCAGGAGCGCCCCCGCCTTTTCCAGGATTTCGGGAATCAACTGGTCCCCCACGTCCAGACCGGCGGACAAAAGATGGACCGGCTCCAAATGGGGATGGTGGCGGCGGTCCGCCGTTTTCTGGGCTTCCTGGAGGACTTCCTGGGCTTTAAGGGTCAACTTGTCGAGTGGCATGGGCGTCCTACCTTAGAGCTTGTTAGCACTCTCCATCATAGTCTGCCAACAATGGCTCAAAAAAATAGTTCCCGCACGGAGGAACGGAAATATTATATATCTCCGCACCCGTTGAATCAACTTAAGTAACCACGCGGCTATTTATTGGCTG
>PMLF01000314.1 GCA_003158755.1 Elusimicrobiota bacterium
CGAGGAATTCTACCACTCCCAAACGGGACACGCCGTTCGGATTAAATTATCCGAAAGTTTGCGGCCATACCATTTCACCCGGCTGATTCGTCGCCGAGCGAGCACTTGTGGGCCACGGCGTTCAGGACCTTGGCTTTCACTTCCTCACGGTACCGAGCCATGCTGGAACCATTGGAATGGGCCGATAAGGCGGAAGCGTCGGTGTAGAGTTCGAAGAGAAAGAGTTTGGCTGGTTCGTCCGCTGGGACCAGGACTTCGAATTGAAGGGTTCCGGGCTCATCCTTCAGGCAACGCCCGCGGTGGGCCAGGAGAGCGCGAAGGACGTCTTCCTTTGATTCCGGTTTAAACTCAACGACGACGTTAAGGGCGACTTTGCTCATGACGATTGTCTCCATTCATTCCACGATGGGATATCCGGCTATTATATTTACCCTTAATCCGTACCGCAAAAAAACCGCCCGACGAAAGGCGGTTTTTTTGTCGGCTACGTTAAAAAACGATCCCTAAGGGCGAACATACGAACCATCCGACCCCAAAATTTCAAAATATTTCCGGGGTCATTCTATCGCCGGAGAACGGTTTACTTGACCACGACCAACGTCTGATATACGACCGTCCCGGACTTTTCCACGATTCGGACCACGTAAACTCCCGAGGGAACGATCCTCCCCCCAGCGTCGCGGGCGTTCCATGAAAACACTTGTGAATCCGAGGTTCGGTTCGCCTCGAACACCTTCCGGCCGTTGACGTCGACGATCGTCACGCCTTCGGCTTCCGGCCCGAAAACGGCCGCGTCGTTGATCCCGTCCGCCAGGCCGGGGCTCAGGAACTTTTCCTTGGCCTTGCTGCCGGACGCGGGAACCGTCGCGGGGATGTCTAAGGAGGGCGTCTCCACTTCGTCCAAAGAAACGGCTGGGGCCGCCATACCGGTCCCCGCCGGGCCCTGCCGGTCGATGTCGACGAAGCAGAGCTTATTGTTGCTGGCGCCCGAGGCGCTCGTCAACGTCAGGCGGCCGTCGGTTACGTCCACGTTCACCGTTCCCTCGATCCAACGATTCGAACTGGTCGGCGTCCCGTTCACCGCCAAAACGCTTTCGGCGTTGATCTTATAGACGCTGTTGGTGGCCCCGGCGTCCCCCGCCACCACATGGACCCGGTATCTTCCGGAGGGGAGGGCGATTTCCCAGCGGTACGTGCCGCCGGTCTGCATCGTGTTGAACGTGTCATACCTTTGGTCCGGAGAAAGCGAGGAGTTCCGGTCGACCGCCCGATTGTTCGTGGCGTTCCAGCCAAAGCTCCATCCGTTGGTTCGGCTGCCGTAGGCGGCGCCGGAATCCAATTGGTATCCGGACGGCAAGGAGGAACTGGGGGGCTGGAAGTTCACCTTGACGCTCAGGTTGTTCACCGTGACGGTGACGGAGGTAACGGCGATGTTCCCCGCCGCGTCCTTCGCCTGGGCCGAAAAGACGTGAGACCCGTTGGCGGTCCCGGTTGAACTCCACACGAATGAATAAGGCGCCGTGGTCCGCGCCACGCCAAGGTTCGCGCCGTCCAGTTTGAATTGAACGCTCGCCACGCCCGAGGCGGGCACCGTGGGGCTGGCCGGATCCGACGCCGAGGCGGTCAAGGTGATGGACGACCCGGTCACTTCCGATCCCGCCGCCGGGGAAGTAAAGGAAACGACTGGCGGCGTGACATCGGGGTTCGCCACCTTGATCTGGACCGAGGCGACGGCGGAGAAACCCGAGGTGTCGTAGGCTGTCGCCGTCAAGGTGTGGGTGCCGTTGGCGACGCCGAGAGTGTTCCAGGAAGCCTGGTAGGGAGACGTGGTGTCGGTGGAAAGGAACACGCCGTCCGCCCGGAAGACCACGCTTTGCACAGCCACGTTATCAGAAGCCGCGGCGGTGATCGTCACCGTTCCCACCAGAACGGCGTTGACCGTCGGGCTGGATATGGATACTGTCGGTGCGGTCCCATCGTTGAAGAGGGTGACCGTGACAGCGGAGGAGGTGGAGATGTTTCCCGCGAAGTCCCGCGCCACGGCGGTCAAGACATGGGAGCCGTTGGCGGAGGAAGTCGACTTCCAAACCGCCTGATAGGGCGCGGTGGTGACTTCCCAGCCGAGGTTCGCACCGTCCAGCTTGAATTGAACGCCGGCCACGCCGGAGGCGGGAACGGTGAGCGTCCCGGCGTCGGAAGCGGTCGCCGAGACTGCCACCAATCCCATCACGTTCGCTCCATTTAGAGGTGCTGTTATGGATACGACGGGGGCCGTCACGTCCGGATTGGATACCGTTACCGCCGCGGACGATTGCGATACATGGCCGAAGCCATCGTAGGCCGTCGCGGTCAAGGTATGCGCGCCGTTGATGACCGGTAAGGTGTTCCAGGTCCCTTGATAGGGAGCGACGGTGGCCGTCGACAAGACGATGCCGTCCGCCGCGAAGACCACTTGGGTCACACCGGTGTCATCCAATGCTTGGGCCGCCAGGGGAACCGATCCCTTCACGACCGAACCCGATAGAGGCGAAGTCCATGCGACTGTCGGAGCGCTGTTGTCATTGAAGAGTGTGATGGTGACGGCGGAGGAGGTGGAAATGTTCCCCGCGAAGTCCCGCGCCACGGCGGTCAAGACGTGGGAACCGTTGGCGGCGGAAGTCGAATTCCAAACCGCCTGATAGGGCGCGGTGGTGACTTCCAAGCCGAGGTTCGCGCCGTCCAGCTTGAATTGAACGCCGGCCACGCCGGAGGCGGGAACGGTGAGCGTACCGGCGTCGGAAGCCGATGCCGCGAGGGCGACCGACCCCGTTACGTTCGCTCCGTTAAGAGGCGCGGTCATGGAAACGAGGGGGGCCGTCACGTCCGGATTGGA
>PMLF01000346.1 GCA_003158755.1 Elusimicrobiota bacterium
AGGTAGACCGTGCTGAACGGCACCTGGCCGGTGAACTCGAGCCCATCCATGATCTTGCGCGCCACCCAGAAGATCAGAATGTCGTAGCCGGGCTCCATCATGCTGGTGGGGTAGAAATACTTGTAATCGGGCGTCTCTTCGGGCCAGCCCAACGTGGAGAATGGCCACAGGCCGGAGGAAAACCAAGTGTCCAGCACGTCCGGGTCCTGGATCAAGGTCCGGTTGCCGCACTTGGGGCAAACGGGAGGTTTCTTCTCCGCCACGACGGGGTTCTTGGCCTTCTCGCGCAGGATGCTCTTGGTCGCCTCTTTATGCGCTTCGATGTCCAAGGTCAAATGGTTCCGGTCGTCGTGGCTGAAGGGTTCGCAGGAGGGGCAGTACCACACGGGGATCTGATGCCCCCACCAAATCTGCCGGGAGACGCACCAGTCCCGGTTGTTCCTCAGCCAATGGAGGTACGGCTTGGCCCAGGACGCGGGGTGGATGTTCACCTCGCCTTTCTCCGTGGCCTCGGCCGCGCGGGCGGCGATGTCCTGGGTTTTGAGGAACCACTGACTGGACTCGAGAGGTTCGATCACCGACGAGCACCGGTAACAAACGGACACGGCGTGGCGATGGGGGTCGGTCTTGACGAGGAGGCCTTTCTCTTCCAAATCCTCCACCACTTCCGCCCGGGCGTCCTCGACGGAAAGCCCGGCGTAGATTCCGGCCAGCGGCGTCATTCGTCCGTCGGTGCCGATCACCATCACGTGGGGCAGGTTGTGCCGCGCGCCGATCTCGTTGTCGGCCGCGTCGTGGGACGGGGTCACTTTCACCGCGCCGGTCCCGAAAGATTTGTCGACGGCGGCGTCCGCGATGAGCGGAATCTCCCGGTCCAAGAGGGGCAGCCGGAGGATCTTCCCGATCAAGCCTTTGTATCGCTCGTCCTCGGGATGCACGGCCACCGCCGTGTCGCCCAAAAGGGTTTCCGGCCGCGTGGTGGCCACCACGACTTCACCGGACCCGTCGACGAAGGGATACCGGATGTGCCAAAGCCGGCCGTTCCGGTCCTCGTGCTCCACCTCGATGTCGGAAAGGGCCGTGTCGCACCGCGTGCACCAGTTGACCAGGCGCTTCCCCCGGTAAAGGAGCCCGCGCTTATAGAATTCAACGAACGCCGCCGTCACCGCCTTGGCGCCGGCCTCGTCCATGGTGAACCGCGTCCGCCGCCAGTCCATGGCGCATCCCAGCCGCCGCATCTGCATGAGGATGTTGTCGCCCGTCTCTTTCCGCCACGCCCACATCTTTTCCAAAAAGGCTTTCCGCCCCAGGTCGCCCCGGGTCTTCTTATCTTTTTTAAGGATTTTTTCGACGACGTTTTGCGTGGCGATGCCGCCGTGGTCGGTGCCCGGCAGCCAAAGGGTGTTGTCCCCCGCCATCCGCCGCCAACGGATGAGGACGTCCTGCAGCGTGTCGTTCAACGCGTGCCCCATGTGGAGCGACCCCGTCACGTTGGGCGGCGGGAGCACGATGGTATAGGGACGCCGCGCCGGGTCCGGCTCGGCCTGGAAAAGGCCGGCTTTCTCCCAGCGGTCGTAGAGGTCCGCCTCGGCGGCGGCGGGATCGTAAACGGAAGCCAGTTCGCTCATGGCGGCGTATTTTATCACATCCGCCGAACCCCGCTAATAAAATGTGATTTTTCCGTGATCGTAACGTGATAACCGCGTGTACGACGGCGTTTAGACTAAGACCACACCGGGAGGACGCCATGACGGTCATCGAGGCGGAGACGGATCACCAGGAAATATGGCGTCGGCAATGCGCGCGGAACATCATGGACTGCTACGCCCTGGGAATGGAAGCGTCGATGGAGTCCACCGATCTTGGATGTAAAGAACTGAACGATTTGACCCGCCAGATGGTGGAAGGAATGACGGCGGTACGGACCGAAGAGGATGAAAAAGCCTTTTATCGAATGGCCGCGGTCTCTTGCCGTGAATGCGCGAAAGCGTTGGAAGGAACGGAGAAAGCCAGACTGTTCCGCATCTACGCGGCGATCTTTGAGGACATGTAAATGCATTAGATCGTCCTACCGGCGGAGCCGGTATCCAGGGGTCAAGGCTTCTTTCGAGAAACCGTTTCACTCCCTGGACCCCGGCGTTCGCCGGGGAGACGGCAAAGGCAATTGAAACCTTTGTGAATCGAATTCGAGGGGGTTCAAAATGAAAAAGATCTTGGCAGTTCTAATCGGTTCTTTCTTGGCTGTCCCGGGCCTCTCCCGGGCGGACGCGGCCTCGGGCGCGGCGTTCTTGAAGATCGACCCCTCCGTCCGCAACCAATCCCTGGGCGGTGTCCAGCCGGCCTATTCGTTCGGCGCCCAGGCCGTCGGATCCAACCCCGCCAACGTCAGCATCCTTAAAAGGAGCGGGGAGATCACCGCCTCCTTCGACGCCCTCCAGGGGGACAGCAACTATGGCAACGTCGCCGGGGCCTTCAAAGTGGGCGGCCGTGTGTGGGCGGTGAGCGCCACCCAGTGGTCCAGCGGGAGTATGGACAAGCGGGACGACACGGGAGCGGTGACGGGCAGCTTCAGCGCCCGAGACCTGGCGGCGGG
>PMLF01000279.1 GCA_003158755.1 Elusimicrobiota bacterium
TTCAAACCGAAGGCCGTCACGCGTTCCGGGAAACGTACCGCGCGTTCAACAAGGATCGCTGGACCTCTTCCAAAACGTGGACAAGTCGCTCCAGGCCGATGGCCCTGGCCAAACCTTTGGGATCATCCAAAGCGACCGACTCCTTCCGCAGGGAATAGATGTCCACCGACGGCCACCCCAGCGCCGTGCGGCACCCCAGGGCGGACAGCTTGGGAAGACTCGTCCGTCCATCGTTTTCGAGGGACCTCAAACCGGGAGTTTCGCTCGCCCATATGCCCCGTAACCCTTTCCCCGGGAACATCCGGGTCAATTCCTCGGCGGACTTCGGCGCGATCGATCCGTCGCCCACGGCCAGGATCACCTTCGTCCGACGAGCCAAAGCGCCGACCCAGGCGGTAAAGATTTGACGATCCAAAGGACCTTCCCTCTCCGAGGGAGTGCGGAAGAGTTCCGTCCCGTTCACGACGAACTCCCCATCCGGGTCTTTCCCGATCAAATCGAGGTCGGCTTGGGTTTCGGCCCACAAGGCGACGCGCCTGGCCAGGATTTCATTCCGTTTCCCATCGGACAACGCCTCGAGACCCCGGCCCGGACGATCCGACAACACGACGCCGGGGAGAATCTTTTCCACGGAAAGCGATTCCCCGAGAGGGATGGCAAAATTCAATATCTGGAGGCGCTCCTCGCGGGCGCGCCGCTCGGCGATGCCGGGAAGGTCGTACAGGACGTGGTATTTCCCCGCGACCGCGACGAGGGCGATCCCCGCCGCGATCCACCAGCCCCCAAGCAGAAACGCCGAAGCCGCCCCGCCATAGGCCGTCGTGAGCAAGAGGGCCGTCCCAACCAGGCCCCAGCTTTGGCGGCGGCCGTGCATAACGAGAAACAGCGCCCCCCACGCCGACATGAATTTCAGGACGAACAGACCGGGATCGGCGACGCCGAAGTGCGCCGCACCGAAATAGAACAGCACGAAAGGGACGAGAAAGTTGACGGTCAGTTCCAAAACCCAAGTCCAGATCGCTTCCCGCCGGACCGTCCGGGTCCAAGACGCCGGCAGGCCACGAAGAATCAGCCGCGTCAGGCCGTGCTGAGCGATGAGTCTATCCGCTTCAACGCGGCTTATGACGGATTCCTCCTCTTGCTCCTCTGCCCCAAAATCCGGGGAAGTTTCCCGTCTCACCGAGCCTCCGGTGGCTCCGTTGGAACCGTTTTCCACCCACTTCAAGGAAATCATTTTCAAACCGTCAACGGGTTCTTCCATGGGGACGGACTTCAAGTCGATGTCGCCCTGTTGAAAATCGACCCTCTCCCAAGCGTCCGCTTTCCCATTGACCATCGTTCCATCCCCAAGCTTGAGAAGTTCAACCACCCGTTGGCTGTGGATGTTACCCTTCTGGCCGCGCGCCTTGGATTGCTTCACTAAGTTCACTCCAACCAGGTCGTTGCGGGGACCCGGGAAATACCATGCCGTCGCTTCCACCCGGCCGTCACGAACCGATAAGGTCACCAACCCCGGCGTTGCCTTTTCTTGTCCCGTCCCCGCATAGGATTCGATGTATTTCATCAACCTGCGGATCGCCTGGTCTGATTTTTGGTCGGAAACTTGTTTTCCCGGCCTCGCCCCATGCTCGACGAGAAAAACGCTCTTTCCCAGGGCTTTCAAGATCTCCTGCTCAGGATAATTTCCAGGCGTTCGCTTGGCCTCGGCGGCCTCCAGTCGCCGATCCAGCAGGCGCCTCACCAAGAAGGCCTCAATGATCTTCCTCCCTTGCATTCCGGCCGCTTTGTATGCCCCCTCAACCTCTCGCATGATCGGGACTTCCCATTCGGATTGAAGCCCGCGCAACCTGCCGATCAATTCCATGACGGGGGCCAAATTCTCTTTTCGTTCATGCTCCGAGGAACTTTCCTTTTCAACGATCCTAAAAACATTCCCTCTCAACAAAACCCGCGTTGGTGCGGCGCTTGGAATGCCATCCCCACGGATCTCGGCGAACCATTCCGGCTTTCCGGCGACCGTTTTTTGCACCACGGCAAGAAGCCTGCAGTGTCTTCCATCTTTGTCCCAAACGACATCGATTCCCTCCGAAGGTTTCATCAAAAAGCTTCGCTGAACGATCTCAGGCGGTTGCGGGGAGTTTCCCGCCGCCGCGGCATTTTGCAAACGCTGGATGGTGTTGGATAGCCGAACAAACGCCTCACGGGTCAGCGCGCGGGCTCTGGGCAGGGACTGACCTTTCGGAAGTCCCGCCCCGACGCACACTTCTTCCGCGCTCAATTTCGACTCGCGGATTTGATCGCCGATCCATTCCTCCGCGACATGGCGGGCATGGGCAAAGGCGGCTGTTCGCCGGGCCGAATCCTTGGCCAACAATTCCTGCAAAACAACTTCCGGAGGTCGTACCGTCGTTTCCACCCCCAGCGGTTCGGAACCCTTCTCCGCCGAGGCCTCTTTCAAACGCCGGATCGCGTTGGAAAGGCGGACGAACAATTGCGGCGTCAGCGTTTCGGCGTCGGGGAGGGTCCCCTTGGGAATACCCGCTTCAAAACAAATATCCTCCGAATTCAAATTCGATTCGACGGCTTGAGCGGCGAGCCATTCCGCCCCGTCGCGTCGGGCGTCTCCCAGGGCCTCCTCAAGGTCCGATTTCTTCAGTTTCCCCGTTCCCCAGATGAAATTGAGGGCGTTTTTTCGGGCGGGGCTTTCCTTCCTCCATTTCCCGACGTCCTTCGGGAGGGCTTCCATCCATCCGCTCAACACGTCGTGGTATTCGAGCCAGAGGTCCCTGGACGGACCGGTGAGGGAGTCTCTTCTCTCGTTCGTCAACCGAACAAGAACCGGATAGAAATCATTCAGGTGATCCGGTGTGAGGGATAATCCTCCCGCCAGGATGTGTTGTATCTCATACGGACTATACCCGGCCCTATTACCAATTACTTTTGACCTCAGTCCCAGCCGGTTCTTGAATCGCCGCCAACCTTCCTCTCGAGCGTCATCCAATGCGGCGAACAGGTGATCCCAAGACGGCGGGCCCGCCTCTCCTCGGATAAAAGCCATGACCCGGAGGTTCCTCAGACTCCGATCCGCCCAATCGTCGTAATCCAATCGCCCGGCATCCAGCCAGCGCCGCAATTTAGCGGGATATTCCCTCAAACGATCGGATTCCATCCCTTGGAGGTCGGACAAGAGTTTCCGACCTCTTTCCGCTCTCATATATCCGAGGTTGTGTCTCAGATTGTTTACGTCAATCCCGGATTTGTCCTCTAATTCGTAGTCGAAGATTCTGAGTTCTTTCAAACGGCGGAAAATGAGATCGTAATCGCCGAGCAACCCGTCCAGGGCGGAATGGAGTTTCCGCAAAGAGTCCATCTCGACGGGCCGCCCCTCGTTCAATCGGGAAATGTAGCTTCTGTCCTTCAACTTGGCCGGCTCCGCTATGTAAACACCGGGAATTTTCGACTCTTTGATCCTGCCCAGGAGGACCGTCCGAGAAACGGTTTTGAGTTTTTCAATAGCTTCATTCAAGACCGGCCACGGAACAAGTTCCTTATGGCTCACGCGTTCGGCAAGGGCTTTCGCCTCGACAACGACATCGTTATCCCCCGGAAGACGGCCGGCCTCGACCCACGCCCGGACTTCTTCGGGGAAACCTTCGCGCAATTGTTTCTCCCTCGCGTCGAGCAGCGCCGAAATGGCCTCGCCGATCTCCGGCTTGTAGGAGATATCGCCGCTTAAAAGGAGACCAAAATAGTTCAGGGGATGTTTGGGAGTAAGCGAAGGGCCCACGTTTCTCTGCGCCAAACCCAGTTCTTCCGCCTTCTTCGCGAGGAACATCAACGGATGGTTCTCGCCCACCGCCTTTAAGAAATCCTCGCCCTCGGCCCCCGTTTCCCCGGATGTCCTCCGAGCCAGCGCCACGCCGATCAGGCCCAGCCCCGTCCCCGCCGGGTCTTTGCCTTCCAGGAATTCGAGCCACAGGATCGTCTCGGGACCGGCGATTTCCAATTTTTCCTCCGCCTTAAGCGAGCGATATACCAAGGGATAAGCTTCGCCGAGGGCCTCTATAACCACCTCGGGAGACGGCGGGGAACTGAAACCGTCATAAACCTGGTTCAATAGCAAAACCGCGCTCGCGGCGTTCCGCGATACGACCCCCAAATGAATGCCGTCGTTGGCCGGGACAGGCCTTTCCGTCGGAAGACGGGTCCGCGGCGCGGCGACGATCGCGGGCGTCGGCGTATTGACGGAACGTCGGGAGGGATGAACCTTTTTCATCAACCGGGAAAAATAGTCGTCCAAGGACTCTCCAGGCAACCGAAGAGTCCCTCGCGGACCGGCGTCCAACCCCTTACTCATCGCCTCCTCGTGCGAAATCCCGAGGAAGGTCTCGGCGTATTCATGGACGATCAACCGGGCCCAAGCGGTTTCAAAGTCCCGTCCGTCGGGAAAGTCCGTCCGGAGCCTGTCCGCCTCCCGACGGCTGATGAGGACCGCCAGTCGGTCGTCCCCGAGCCGGAAGGCGACCACGGAATCCCGAACATCGGTCCGGCGGAAAAAGTCCCCTTCCATGATCCGCACGTCCAAGGCGACGCCGCGGTGCCCCAAATTAACTCCCAAATGCTGCAGGGTGTTGCTTTCGAGTTCGTCCGCCGGCTCGGGGAACGTGGTTTCCAGGAAGGCGAGCAAGGCGAGGAACCTTTCGAATCCTTCCCGGACGGGTGGAAACAAATGTCCGGCGAGTTCCCGAAGAATCTTCTCGGCTTCGACCGTGTTCCCCCGGCGCTCCTCCCGAAACCATTCCTCAATGAGGAGGACCGCCGTCGCCGGCGCCTTTAATAAGTTCCGCTCAATGGTGGTCAGCTCCTTGAGCGCGGGAGCCAGGGTGTTCCTGAGGAAACCCTCCCCCTTCGCGGAAACGACCCCGCCGACCGGACGTTTCGAACGAACCATCAGCCGTCGGATCGCACGATCGGCCTTGCGGTCGCCTCGAAAAGCCTTTTCCAATTTCCCCAGGCTTTTCAGAGAATTGTTGACCCCCCGCAAAAGAATCTTCACCTCGGAACGATCGACGTTTCCGAGGGTCACATCGAAGGACCTCAGCGCTTCCATTCTCGGACCTTTGATTCCCAATTCCGGACACCGTCCATACCAATCATCGGATTCTTCCCAGACTTTGTAGAGAACCTCCAGGTTCGGGTCGAGTGGCGAGAGAGGCTCATTGCCCTCGCGGCTGGAAAGATCCCCTTTGATTTCGAGAAGGGGCGCCTTCCATCGAGCGACAGCGTCCCCGATGGGAGAACTCGGCGCAGGCGGAACGGGGGGCTCCAACCGTCGGACCACATTGAGGAGGACGGAAAAGGATTCCAAGGACAACGGGAGTTCATTAAAGAGCGTGTGGGCCGGAATGTCCGCTTCCGCGATCAGGACGTCCCTCGTCACGTTCGCCGCGTGAATCCGGCGCAAGAGGCCTTCCCGCGCCATCTTCTTGGCGTTCGAAACGGCCCGCCTCAGATCCTCCTCCGTGACGTCCGCCATTTCTCCTCGGAAGAAGTGGAGCGCCTTGGTGTTGGCGGGATCTGAATCCGTCCACTCCTGAATGTCCAACGTGGGCTGCATCAACCAC
>PMLF01000209.1 GCA_003158755.1 Elusimicrobiota bacterium
GGCCGCAGGCACGCACGGCAGGGGTGGGGGGAGGTCTGTCTTTTTTGAACGGCATTGTTATCAAACATAGGATTCATTCGGTCCGGGGAAACGGCGGTCTTTGACGTCTTTCCGCCAGGCGCGGACGGCGCGAACCGATTCCGCGCGGAGGTCGGCGTAGGCGCGGACGAACTTCGGCCGGGGCGCGGAGGTGAGGCCCAGGAGGTCGTCCACGACGAGGACCTGACCGTCGCAGTCCGGTCCCGCGCCGATGCCGATGGTGGGGATGCGGAGCGCCCGCGTCACGGCCCGCCCCACGGCCGCCGGCACGGCTTCCAAAACGAGCATGAAGACCCCCGCTTTCTCAAGGTCCCGCGCTCCTTTCAAAATCGCCTTCGCCGCGCCCGCTCCCCGCCCCTGCACGCGGTATCCGCCGAAGCGGAGAATGGATTGGGGCGTCAACCCCAAATGACCCACCACGGGGATGTTCGCATCCACCAACGCCCGGATTGACCGGAGGATCTCCGGCGTCGCCCCTTCGACTTTGACCGCCTCGGCGCCGCCGGCCTTCACCAGGCGACCAACGTTGCGGACCGCGTCCGCCGGATCGAATTCGTAGGTCAAAAAAGGCATGTCGGCCACGAGGAGCGCCCGGGAATTCCCCCGCTTCACCGCCTTGGTGTGGTGGAGCATCTCCTCCAAGGTCACGGGCAAGGTGTTCTCGTAGCCCAGCTTGACGTTGGCGACGGAGTCCCCCACCAGCACCACGTCCACCGATTCCTCGTTCAAGAGCCGCGCCGTGGCCGCGTCGTAACAGGTGAGGGCCGCGATCTTTTCCTTTCGTTCCTTCATTTCGCGGACGGTGCGCCTGGTCA
Source organism: Elusimicrobiota bacterium (assembly GCA_003158755.1). Taxonomy (GTDB): domain Bacteria; phylum Elusimicrobiota; class Elusimicrobia; order FEN-1173; family FEN-1173; genus FEN-1173. The sequence continues at coordinate 855 of PMLF01000209.1, forward strand.
CTTTTTCCATGGGAGTTTCCTCATTAAAAGCCTAACGCTTTGATCCGGGTCCGTCAACCGGCCGAGGAGAACCGACACCGTCCGGCCCGATGAAGGGTCCTTGAACCCGGGCGCCAGGTCCGCCATCGGCCGAAGGACGAACCTTCGCCCTGCCGCTCGGGGATGCGGCACCTGAGGTTCACCCCGCAAAATCCGCCGCCCGAAATAAAGGAAATCCAAGTCGATTTCCCGCGGCCCCCACTTTTTCCGACGCCGCCGCCCCAAGCGCCGTTCGGCGCTTTTCAAGGAAACCAACAGCTCGGACGGAGACAATTCGGTTCGGATTTCCGCGACCGCGTTCAAAAAGTCCCTTTGCGGCGGCCCCACCGCCGACGTTTCGTACACCGGCGACAACCGGACCACCCGCGTCCCCGGGAGGGAGTCCAACGCCCGCACGGCCGCCCGAAGCCGTGCCGGGCGGTTTCCCACGTTGCTCCCCAACCCGACGAAAACCCGTTCTTTCGAATCGTCATACCGGCGAAAGCCGGTATCCAGTGTTTGAAGCGGCTTCTTAAAATCCGTTTTACGTCCTGGACCCCGGCTTTCGCCGGGGTGACGAACTTTAATTGTCCGTTCGCGGCTTTTCACGAGGCGGCGCCATTTTATGTCCCAAGTATCGAAAGATCCCGTGGAGCAGCCGCACGTCCGAAGCGCCCAGCCGCCAGTTGAGGAAAGACCGCCGGATTTTTTCCGCTTTTTTCCTCGCGGGGATGAAGGTCAGGTACCCGGCCGCCTTGAACAAGTCCATCGCGTGGCTGACCAGTTGTTCGACGGAGGCCGCGTCCGCCGGCGCCATGGTTTTCCCCCGGGCTCCCAAATCCGCCCGCACCCTCGACAACTCGTAGCAGACCACCGTCACCGCGTGGGACAGGTTCATCGACGGCTGTTCCGCCGAAGTAGGGACGGTCAGGTAAGCGTGGCACTTTTCCAGATACGCGTTGGAGAGCCCCGATTTCTCGTTGCCGAAGAGGATCGCCACCCGGTCCGCTCCCCGCTCTTTCAGGAAGTCTCCCAATTCCGTCGACCGTACCACCGGCCGCTGGAGGTCCCTGCCCCTCACCGCCGTCGTGCCCAGCACCAGCTGGAAATCCCCCACGGCGTCGGAAAGGTTCTCCGTCGCCCGCGCCGCCAGAACCAATTTTTCCGCTCCCACCGCCGAGGTGGTCTCCCGCCAGACCGGCTCGAAAGGCTTCACCACCACCAGGTCGTCGAACCCGAAGTTCGCCATCCCCCGCGCCGCCGCGCCGATGTTGAGCGGGTTCCTAGGGCGCACCAAAACGATTCGGACCTTCATCGCGCGAGGATCAATTCAGCGCGGGACCGGCGGAGAATGAACGCCCCCGCCGAAAAGATGAGCGCGGCGCCGACGAGTGAGAGGGCGTCGGGCGTTCGCTTCCAAATCAGCCAATCCCACACGCCCGAGAAGGCCACCGCGCTGTAGATGAGGGTCCCCAGATGGGCCGGCGACGCGTGGCGGTACGCCCGCGTCAAAAGAAGTTGGGCGATCGCCGCGAGGACGCCGGTGCCGATCAGGAATATCCAATCCATTCCGTGCGGCGTCTTCCACGCCCACAAAAGCGGGACCGCGGAGATGACGGTGGACACCGCCGAAAAATAGAACACGATCCTCCGCACCGGCTCGGTCGTCGTCAAATCCCGGTCGCCCACCTGGGTGACGGCCCCGAAGAACCCGCTGGCCACCGCCGCGACGGCCGCGTAGGTGAAAACTCCCAACCCCGGCTTCATGACGAGTGCCACTCCCGCGAACCCCAAAGCCACCGCGGTCCCGATCCCCCGGGGAGCCCGCTCGCGCATCCAGAGGAAGGAGAGCCACGGAGTGAAAAGGGGCGAGGTATAGGAAAGGAGCATCCCGTCACCCAAGGGCATCCGCGCCAGGGCGTAGAAGCAAAAATAGATGGAGGCGAGTCCCGCGAGCGATCGGGCGAGGTGCGATTTGAAGCGCTCGGTCTTGATCCCCGCCCAACCGCCCCGGACGAGCAGCGGCGCCAAGCCCACCAGGGCGCCGGCGTTCCGGAAGAAAACGATCATGTCGTCCGGCATCGTTCGCGCCGAGAGCTTCACCCCGACGCTCACGAGGGAAAATAGCAGCGTCGCCCCGACGAGGAGGAGGGCCCCCAGGCCGGGGCGCTCCCGGTCCGTCACCACCGGAGCTTTTCGAGTCGCTCGACGGCCTGCTGAAGGCGCGGCGCGGGGACCGTCAAGGCGAAGCGCACGTAGCCTTCGCCCGAGGGCCCGAGGCCGTTTCCGGGAGTGCAGACCACGTGGGCTTCGTCGAGGAGCCGCTCGACCACGCGGGCGCTCGTCAGCCCTTCGGGAACCCGCGCCCACACGTAAAAGGTGGCGGGCGGAGTGATCACGGACCAACCCATCTTGCGAAGCGCGGGCACGAACAGGTCCCGTCGTTCCTGGTACGTTTTTCTCATCTCGCCGACGCAGTCCTGGGGACCGGTGAGCGCGGCGATGCCCGCTTCCTGCACGGCTTGGAAGACGCCCGAGTCGAAATTTTCCTTGAGTTGCCCCAACACGCGGACGATCTCCGCGTTGCCGCACACCCAGCCGATGCGCCAGCCCGTCATGTTGTAGGTCTTGGAGCAGGAATGGAACTCCACCCCCACGTCCTTGGCGCCGGGGATTTCCAAAAAGGACATCGGCGGTTCCTGGAAAAAAATCTCCGAGTAAGGCGCGTCGTGGGCCACGAAGAAACCGAACTCCTTCGCCAGCTCGACGACTTTCTCGAAGAACGCCCGCGTGGCGACGGCCGACGTCGGGTTGCCGGGATAGTTGAGGAACAAGAACTTGGCCTTTTTGAGGACGCGGGTCGACAGGGATTCCAGGTCCGGCAGGAAGCCGTTCTCCTCCAGCAGGGGGACGAAATGGGACACGCCGCCCGCCAGGATCACCGCCGCGTTGTAGGCGGGATAGGCCGGCTCGGGGATGATTACCGTGTCCCCCGGGTTCAGGAAGGCCAGCGGCAAATGCGTCAAACCGTCCTTGGACCCGATCAGAGCGTGGACCTCGGAAGCGGGGTCCAGGTCGACGCGGAATCGGCTCTTATACCAATCCGCCGCCGCCCGACGGAAAGCCATCATGCCCGCGCCGAAGGGGTATTGATGGTTGACCGCCTTCTCCAAGGCCTTCTTGCCGGCTTCGACGATGTGGGACGGCGTGGGAAGGTCCGGGTCGCCGACGCCCAGTGAAATGACGTCCGCCCCCTTTTCGATGGCGGCCTTTTTCTTGGCGTCGATGGCGGCGAAGAGATAGGGCGGCAATTTCCCCAAACGGTCCGAGGCGGCGAACGTCATGGCGTCTTTCCTTTCTTAGGCTGAAATACCCACCAAACTCCGACGAGCAAAGCGATCGACAACACGAGGGCGAAGAGGTTGACGATCCATCCCTCGAAAATTCCTAGCTCGTAGGGATAGCCCACGTAGCCGAAATCGTGAAGCGTTTTGGACGTGAAGACCGCCTGGAGGAAAGGGACGACTTTGATGAAAATCCCCCCCTCGCAAACGAGCAGCGCCCACAGGAGCCAAAAGACGAGGCCCATGGCGCACAAGCTCCCGACGATGACCGCCGCCACGTGCACCGGGTCGTAAAGGATTTCGTCCGGACCGTCCTCGCCCTCGACCAGATCCACGAACCAATCCCAACCTTTCTTGACCGGATTTGTCATATTTTCCTCGCGGGATCACCGCTCAACGAGCGCCCTTCCTTGGTCGCGCGCTCCGGGAGGTCCATCCCGCACCCTCTCCGCGTCCCAATGGAATTATGCCACTTTTGCGAAAATCGGGATTCGAGGGAAAGTTCCGCACCATCCAACCAAGTAGTCAACGCAAGGTCGTTTTGCCGGAATTTTCCATCCGAAAAGTTCGAGGGTTAATTGTTGGGTTGGGAATGTCCCCGGCGCCAACTTCGTTCAATTCCCGCAAGAACCGCTCGCCGTATTGGGCGAGCTTCGCCGGACCAACGCCGGGGAGGCGCCGGAACTCCTCCAGCGTCGTGGGCCGTTCCTCCGCCATCCGCGCCAAGGTGGAATCGTGGAAGACCACGTAGGCCGGGACCTTCTTCTCGTCGGCCAGTTCCCGGCGCAGGGCCCGCAGCTTTTCAAACACCGGGCCGCCCGCCTTGGGGGCGTTTCCGACGGCGACGGCCCTCGTCCGGGGCACGCGGCGTTCGCGGGGCTCCCCCCGCCCCGGCTCCGGCAAATTCGACGGAGCGAACCGCCTCCTTTCGCCGTCCCAGGTGGCCCCCGAGCACGCATCGCAGGACGCGCCGCAATCTTCCATCGCCTCGTCGAAATGAGCCGCCAGACCCTGGTGCCGGCAGACTTTGCGTTCCGCCCACTGAAACATTTCCCGCGGCTTCATGCCTCGTTCTTCCGCCGCGGCGAAACCCATCGCCTCCGTCGGAAAACCGTCGTAGGCCATGACGTCCGCCCAAGAATAGAACAATAGGCAGTCCGACGGTTTCCCGTCCCGCCCGGCCCGGCCGATCTCTTGGACGTACCCCTCGATGGATTTCGGCATGTCCCGATGGATCACGAACCGAACGTCCGGCTTGTCGATGCCCATCCCGAAGGCGATGGTGGCCGCGACCACCGGCGTCCGCCCGCCCAGGAAATCGTCCTGGACCCGGCCTCGGTCCTTATCGGACATCCCCGCGTGGTACGCCGCCGCCTTGACGCCTTTCCCCCTCAGGTATTTCGCCAGGGACTCCGTGTTCTTGCGGGTCATGCAATAGATGATCCCGCTTTCCCCCGCCCGACGGCGCAGGTAGTCCGACAGCTCCTTCCGCAAATCCCGCCCGGAACCTTTTTTCTGGCAAAGGATTTTTAAATTGGGACGGTAAAAGGTCCCCTTGAACCCCTCCGGCTTCACCATCCCGAGCTGCCGGATGATGTCCGCCGCCACTTTCCGCGTGGCCGTCGCGGTCAGCGCCAATATAGGAACGTGGCCCAAGTGGGCCTTGAGCCCCGCCAGTTTCCGGTACGCCGGGCGAAAATCGTGGCCCCAGGAACTGATGCAATGGGCCTCGTCCACCACGACCAGGGAGATGGGGCATCCTTGAAGGTGGTCCCGAAGGGACCCTTCCAAGGCCTCGGGGGCAAGGTAAACCAAGTCCCACTCGCCCCGACGGAACCCGCCCAGCCTCCGGCGACGTTCTTCAAACGGCACCGTCGAATTGATGACCGTCGCGCGGAAACCCTTTTTCAAAAGAGCGTCCACCTGGTCTTTCATGAGGGAAATGAGCGGGGAGATCACCAGCGCCGTCCCGTCCAGGATCTTCGCCGGGATTTGAAACGTGAGGGACTTCCCCGCGCCCGTCGGCATGACGGCGATGCAGTCCTTCCCGGCCAAAACAGCGTTGATGACTTTTTCCTGTCCGGGACGGAAGCTCTCGAACCCGAACGTCCCGCGAAGGACTTCCAACGGCGAAAGGGTTTTGCTTCGTGGTTCCTTGGAAACGGGAGCGACGTTTTCCGAAACGGCGGGGACGAGGCCCAGCCGTTTTTTTAAGTCGTCGTTCTCCCGACGCAAGCGCTCTACTTCGCTGGAAAGGTCTTCGTTTTCAACAACCATTTTTTCCTCGGCATAAAGAAAAAGGGGCCTGTCCGAACAACTTGGACAGACCCCCCTTGGGATAGTGGTGGAGCTGGACGGGATCGAACCGACGACCTCCTCAATGCCATTGAGGCGCTCT
>PMLF01000115.1 GCA_003158755.1 Elusimicrobiota bacterium
CAAGGCCTTCGAGCAGGCGGCCGGGTTCCTCCGCATCCCCGATTCCCACCACCCCTTGGACGCCAGCGCCGTTCACCCGGAACGATACGCCCTCGTGGAAAATATGGCCAAAGACCTGGGCTGCACCGTGCCCGACCTGATGAAGAACAAGTCCCTCCGGGACAAGATAGACGTCAAGAAATACGTGTCGGCCGAGGTGGGACTTCCGACGCTTCAAGACATCCTCAAGGAATTGGACAAGCCCGGCCGGGATCCCCGGAAGAAATTCGAGGCCTTCGCTTTCGCCGAGGGAGTTCACGAGATGACGGACCTCCAGGAGGGGATGGTTCTTCCCGGGTTGGTGACCAACGTCGCGGCTTTCGGGGCGTTCGTCGACATCGGTGTCCACCAGGACGGTCTGGTCCACATCAGCGAGCTGTCGGACAACTATGTCAAGGACCCGATGACCGTTGTGAAGGTGGCGCAGAAAGTAAAGGTCACCGTCGTCTCCATCGATTTGGAACGGAAGCGGATCGCTCTCTCCATGAAATCCAAGCCCACCCTCGGCGCGAAGCGCCCCGAGGGAAAAAGGCCGGGGGAGACGAAGGCTCCGGAGTTCCGCCACGAATGGCAGGACAAGCTGGCGGGGCTGACCAATCGCTTGAGATAATGCTCTCCCTTCAGCTGACGGTTTTCGTCATCCTGTTCGCGCTTTCCATGTTCTTTTCGGCGTCGGAGGCGGCGCTGACGGCGCTTTCCACGCTCCGCATGAAGCGGCTGTCCGTGGAGCGTCCGTCCCTGCGGCCGGCACTCTCCGACTGGTTGATCCACCCCCACCGGCTCCTGATGACCATACTCGTCGGAAACAACGTCGTCAACGTCGCCGCCTCCAGCCTTTTCTACACGCTGGCCCTTCCGCTCTCCGCCCTGGTTCCCGGGAAGCTCCTGGCCGTCCTCCTGTGGCTTGCCGCCACGGCCCTGTTCGTGGCCGGGGGGGAGGTGGTGCCCAAGATCGTCGGACGAGTGTACCGCGAGAAGATCTGCGAGGGGGGGTTGCCTTTCCTCCATTGGCTGAAGGACGCGCTGTACCTGGTATGGGGGCCCGTGGAATGGGTCTTGGAAAAAGCCTCCCCGCGGCTGGCCCTGGGGGCGGCCAATCCGCTCATGGCGACGAGTCTGGAAGAACTCCAGTACGCCCTCACCCAATCCGAGTCCCAAGGCCGGGTCCCGGCCGACGCGGCGGAGATGATCCGCCGGGTGGTGCGGCTCCCCGAGCGCACCGCGGCCCAGATCATGACGCCCGCCGATAAAGTGGATGGCCTCTCCCTGGACTTCCTCTCCGGCCGCCGCGCGGCGGATTTCTACGCGGACGTCCTCGTCGAAAGCGGCCGCACCCGCCTGCCCGTTTTCCGGCGGGGGGACGTCGTCGGTTACGTGAACGCCATGGACTTGGTGGGCGCCTCCGAGCCGCCTCCCCTGGAGACCATGTTGCGCCCCATCCATAAAGTCCCGCCCGACGCCAAGGCGCCGGACCTCCTTCAATTCTTTAAAAGCCACGGGGACCCCATGGCCGCCGTCCAGGACGGAGACCGGTTCCTGGGATTGGTCACCTTGGAAGACGTCCTCGAAGAGATCGTCGGCGAAATTCTCGACGAGTACGACGCGGAGAGAAAAAAGTGACACCTCTCTTCCTTAAAGGCGTTCTCGCCCTGGCCTGCCTGCTCGTGAGCGCCCTGTCCAGCCTGGCGGAGACGTCCTTTTTGAGCCTCTCCCGCCTTCAGCTCGGACGTTTGGAGAAGGTCTTCCCCGGGAGACTTTCCTTTTGGATCGACGACCCGGACCGGGCCCTGGCGGTCATCCTATTGATCAACAATCTGGTAAACGTCGGCATCGGGTTCCTGGCCGCTTCGGCCGCCCTCGACGCGAAAGCCGCTTTCGGGATCCCTTTCCGATGGGGGGGAATCCTTTTTCCCGCCGCGGCCGCGGCCGCCGTCGTACTTTTCAGCGAAATCATCCCCAAAACCGCCGCGCGACTCTCCTCGGAGAGGATCGCCTTGTTCCTGGCGCCTCTCCTGCGTTCCGTCACCCGCGTTTTGGCGCCGCTGGTCCAGGGTCTGGTGGACGGGACAGGCGCCTTATTGGAGAGGATATCCTCCCGCGTGAAAGCCGAGGGGCCCTGGGATCCCCACGTGATCCGGGAGATGTTGGAAACCACTTCCCTCTCCCGGACGGCCCGGTCCGTCGTGACGGGGCTCTTGGAATTCGACCACCGGCCCCTGGAGGCGGTCATGGTCCAGCGGCAGGAAATCTTCGCCGTGGACATCTCGCTCCCCCGCAAAGAGGTGGTGCGACGGGTGGCGGCGTCCGGCTATTCCCGGGTGCCCGTCCATCGGGGCTCCATGGACCGCGTCCTGGGCGTGCTTTACACCAAAGACCTCCTGGCCGCCGCGAGGGAATCGGGCCTCATCGTCCTTGAAGACCTCATCCGTCCCGTTCTCCGGGTGTCCGGCGGCACGCCGCTCCCCGCCATCCTGCGCCGGTTCCGGGAAGGCAAGCTCCATATGGCCCTGGTGGTCGACCGCTCGGACCGCGTGCGGGGCCTCGTGACCTTGCAGGACCTGCTGGAGGCCATCGTCGGCCCCGTCGCCGAAGAGTCCGCCCTGAAAAAACTGTAAAGGAAGAAAAGGAAGAAAGAGAAGAAAAAGAAAAAATTGTTGACAATCGAAAGATCAACCCTTATCCTTTACACGTTTCCAGCCCAGGAGAGAGGTGAACCGATGAAAACTTGGCTTCGGATGTTTTTAGGGGCGACATTACTGTTTTCAGCCATTCCACCGGTGCGCGCGGCGTCCGACGTGGGGATGGAGGAAATGCTTTTCGGGGAAATCCCGACGGTCGTGACGGCGTCCAAGAGTGAGCAGTCCTTGAACAAAGCCCCGGCGGTCATGACGGTCGTCACCGCCGAGGACATCAAGCGCATGGGCCTCCGGACCCTGGAAGAAGTTTTGAAACGGGTGGCGGGGTTCTACATGACCTCCAGCACCGATTGGCAGACCATCGGTTCCCGCGGAATGATCAACGACACGAATTACCACTACCTGATCCTTTACGACGGCCACTCCACGGGCTCCGTCAACGGCTTCGGCCTGGGGAACGCCTACGTCATCCCCACACTATCCAATGTCAAGCAGATCGAGATCATTCGTGGCCCCGGATCGACCATGTGGGGCAACGAGGCGGCTTTGGGCATTATCAACGTCATCACCAAGACCGGCGCCGAGCAAAAAGGAATCCAAGTGACGTCGGATTATTCCTCCAGGGATCAGCAGGAGATGCAGAACGTCATGGTGGGCGGAGAAACCCCCGACAATAGTTCGAACTACCTGGTATCGGCCACTTACTTCGACCGGATGGGCTGGAGCGAAAACCACGCCAACCCGAACTTCGGACATTACAAGACCGGCAGCTTTAACAACGCCTCCGCGTGGGACCCCTGGAATCCCAGTTGGGAGCTTTATGGAAAAGTCAAGGCCGGCCAGTTCTCCTTCTTGGCCCGGGACCTCAATTTTTCCTCGAAACGAATGGCCGAAAACACGTTCGGCCGGCACGGAAACCGTGATTACGCCAACTCCTTCGTCGAGATCGGTCATGAATTGCCCACGGGGGACGCGAGCTCCTTGGAGACGAAAATCTTCTCGGACAAGACCTTGAGGGACCGCTATCCCACGGCCAACGCCAATCCCGGAGATCCCGGAAACGCCAACGTTGAAAATGAAATATATGAGGAGAGCGGCGTGGGAGCCGAGACGATGTGGAAAGGAGCCTTCGGAACCCATTCGAATTTCGGTTCCGACAACGTCCTCTCGTTTACGAAGCATGAGTTGAAGATCGGCGCCCGAGCCGTTCGGACGAAAGTCGGCCCGAATAAATATTTGAGCATGGCGGCCAATTCCGAGACGATGTCGACGGCCCAAGCGACGATCTACGAAAAAACCAAGCCCGGAACGGACGTCAAATACGCGGCCTACGCCGAAGACCAATGGAGCGTCGTCAACTGCCTTGACCTTTTCGGAGGCATCCGTTTTGACAACGATCATTTCCTCTCTCCGAGGAAGGAAAGGGAGATCGTTCCCCGGGCGGGTTTGATCTTTTTCCCGACGAACGCGTTGACGTTCAAATACATGGTTGATACGGCCGATGTCCGCCCCCAGGTCAACCAGGAGGACCGCAACAACCGGACCCCCGCCGCCAACCAAGCGCCCGCGATCCCTTACCCGTATGTGCAGCCGGAAGGGATCATCACCCACACCATCAACGCCATGTACGCCAAAAACGGGCTTCAGTCCTCGCTCACGGTTTACGATATGTATATCCGTGATTATTACGCCGCCGGAGGTTTAATCGGGGGGCTCCCGTCCTGGTCGAACAACTTCGGGAACCTCGGCGAGGCCCATTCCCGGGGAGTGGAGCTTGAGTTGAAAAAGAAGGTGGGGTCCCTGGAGTTGTACGGGAACTATTCCTACTCCGCCGCCAAGCTATCCACAAAAGCATTTGCTTTTGGTGGGGCCGGAACCACTTGGTTCACCGACTCCCACAGGGAATGGCTGGCGGAACCCCACCAAATCTACAACCTCGGGGCCAACGTCGACATCACGCCCAAAATATTGTGGAACGTCCACCTGCGCGGCTGGATGGACGGACGGGAGATCGTTTGGACCGCACCCGGGACGGCTTTGCAGCCGACCCAGACGGCCAACCTGAACGTCAGGAAAGCGGGCGAGAAATACGTGGACACGAACCTTCGCTTCGAGGACGTCTTCGGTTGGCCTTTGAGCGTGGCCGTCTATTCTTGGAATGTTTTCAATACAGCGGGCAAGGAAATGCTGGCGCCCTCCACCTACGGCTACCGCCTGGAAGAACCCCGCACCATCGGCGGCAACGTCAGCTATAAGTTCTAAGGGGGATGATGACCATGACACCATTTAAAAATAAAGGCGGTGCCCCGATGAAAAATATCGTCAAGGGAATTCTCGCGGCCGTTCTGTTGTCGGCCCTGCTGGCGCCGAAAGCGGCGCTGTTCGCGGCGGCCGGCGACGCCGGCGCTCCAGACGCCTTTTTCGTAATGCGTCGCCACGGCGCCGCGGAGGTAAAGACGCGGTTGGACGCCGTCTGTCTTATGNNGGCGACGCCGGCGTCGTTTCCGTTTTCACGGTGGACGACATCCAAAAAATGGGCGCCCGGTCCATCGAGGACCTGTTGAAGCGCACGCCCGGCTTCTGGCCCAGCCTCTCCATCGGAGGGAACTCCATCGGTTCCCGGGGCGTGAACCAGGACGTGAACAACAGTTACTTGCTGTTGATCGACGGCCACTCGGTGAATTCCTTCCTGGCCGGAGGTCCGGGCGACGAGCACGCCCTGCCCCTCCTGGACAAGGCGGCGCGGGTGGAAATCACCCGGAATCCTTCGGGCGTCCGTTACGGGGATGGCGCGGTGGCGGGTGTCATCAATGTGATCACCAAGGGAGAAGGGTCTGAGAAGGCGACCACCCTCAGCGGCGACTATTCCCGCAAAGACCGGCGGAACGACGTGAACCTCCTCTCGGAAGGCGCTTTGGGCGGGACCGGCAACTATCTCTTCTCCGGCACCTATTTCGACAGCCGGGGGTGGGCTGAAAAAGGCGGCAACCCCAACGTCCTCCATAGCGGCAGTTACCGCGACGCGACCAACTTCGGCCGCTGGCGGGACTTAACCCCCGGCTATGAGCTGTTCGGAAAAGTGACCCTGGGCGGGGTGACGTTCACGGCGAGGGATTTCTATTCGAGCGAACTGGACAACGCCATCTCCTTTACCCCGAACCGGAACAATTGGAACCAACGGTCCAA
>PMLF01000102.1 GCA_003158755.1 Elusimicrobiota bacterium
GTGCTCACGGCCGACAAGCCGTTCGCCGACTATTTCGAAGAGGCTCTCTCGGTTTTCCCGGCCGCGGATCGCAAGGCGGCGGCGAAGACGTTGGTTAACTGGTTGACCACCGAGCTTGCCGGCCGGCTGAACGCGCTAAAGACGGACATCTCCGGTTCGCCCGTACCGGCCCGCTCCCTGGGAGAGCTCGCGCGGCTGGTCGTGGGCGGCGCCGTCAACTCCAAGGCCGCCAAGATGGTTTTCGACGAGATGTTCTCCGCCGGAGGATCGCCCGAGGAGATCGTTAAAAAGAAAGGACTGGTCCAGGTGGAGGACGAAGGACAGATCCGGGCGTGGGTGGACGACGTCGTCGCCGCCAATCCCAAGATCGCCGCCGACGTCAAAGGCGGTAAGGAAGCCGCCATCGGTTCCCTCGTCGGCCAAGTGATGAAAAAGTCTTCCGGCCGCGCCAACCCCGTGACCGTCAACAAGCTCCTCCGGCAGGCCCTTCTTCACTGATTCCGAAGCCAGCCCCCGACGCCGTCATGCCGAAAAAATCCGACATTGAAATAATTCCGACCCGCGTCCCCGCCCGTCCCTCCCTGCTGGAGGGAGCGGTCAAGTCCTACGACTGGGGTCAAAGCGGTCCGGAGGCGTTTTTGCCGTCGTGGCTCGGGGCGGACCCGGCGTCGAGGCCGTTTTGGGCGGAGCTGTGGTTCGGCGGCCATCCGGGAGGGCCTTCGATCCTATCCGGCGAGGGGACGGACCTCGCGGCGAGGATCGCCCGGGATCCGGCCGCGGCGCTGGGTCCTTCCGTTGCGCGCCGCTTCGGCGGCGTCCTGCCGTTCCTGGTCAAACTGCTGGCGGTGGGCCGTCCCCTTTCGATCCAGGCCCATCCGGGCGTCGCGCGGGCCGAGCGGGGGTTCGCCCGCGAGGAAGCTGCCGGTGTCCCCCTCTCCGACCCCCGCCGCACCTACAAGGATCCCCGTCCCAAGCCCGAAGCGCTCATCGCCCTCACGACCTTTCGGGCGTTGAAAGGATTCCGCGACCCGGCCGACGTCGCGGTCAAGGCGGGAGATCACCCGGAGTTGTCTTTCCTGACTTCGGGTTCCCTCAAGGACCGATTCACCGCCGCCTTGACGATGGCGCCGGAGGCGGCGGACCGAGCCCTCTCCGCCGTGGCCGCGCGCCTGCGCGCGCGGAACGCCCGCGAGCCCTTCGGTCCCGATCGGCCGGAACACTGGTTCCTCCGCGCCGAAGAGACGTTCTGTCCCGGACCCCGCAAAGACGCGGGATTGTTTTCTTTTTTTCTATTGGACTTGGTCCGGCTGGACCCGGGAGACGCCTTTTTCGTGGCTCCCGGCGAGGCCCACGCCTATCTCCAAGGGACCGCGGTCGAGGTGATGGGGAATTCGGACAACGTGTTGAGGGGCGGGCTCACCTCCAAGTTTGTGGATCGGGAGGGCTTGCTGGACGTCTTGCGTTTCGAACCTTCCGTCGGGAAAGTGATCAAACCCGAGGCCGGCGTTTACCGGACCCCCGCCGAGGAGTTCGAAGCGTCCGTCGCGGAGTGGGGGAACGCGGGCGGGTCGGATTTTTCCGTCGATGGCGGCCCCGCCTTGTGGGTCCCGTTGGAGGGCGCGGCGGAGTGGCGGTCGGGCGGGGAAGTGCGGCCCCTCCGGCCCGGGCGGGCGCTGTTCGTTCCGGCGGGAACGGCGGGCCGCATTACGGGCGAAGGGAAGGGGAAGGCGATCCTCGTGAGGACGCCCGGGGCGGCGCGGTGATCGGCGCGCTCCAATCGGCGGCTCTCTTCGTCAAAGGGTTTTGGAAGCCGGTCCTCCAGCCTGCGGTGGGGATTTCATTGACGGCGGGCCTGCTCGCGGCGCTCCTGTCGGCGGCGGGGTCCTCGGTCGCCGTCCTGCCGTGGTCGGCCGCCGGCCTCTGTCTGGCGTTCCTTTTCGGCGGTCTCGGGTGGGCTTCCGTCGCGTGCGTCGCGGCCTCCGCCGGGATATTCCTCACCCTCCTCTTCGCCCCCGACGGTCTCCACCAGACGATCATGTTCCTCCACGTCGGTTTTTTGTGGGCGTGTTTCTCCCAGTTCCTCCGGGCCGACATGGACCGGGAGGCGGCCGTCGTCCGCCGGGAGGACCGGCTCGGACGGTTGAGGTTGGAGACCGAGCGGGGATACAAGGCGGCCGAAGTCTGCCGCGGCGAGATCGACGCGGCGCGGGAGCGGATCGCGGCCTACAACCGCCTGCGCTCCTTCGCCGACGATTTGATCGGCGCCTACGACCGCGGCGAGCTGACCCGCCGCGCCCGGGAGGGCTTGAAGGGCCTCTTCCCCCGGGCGGAGACGAACGTGACGTTGTTTCCGGCTTCGGGACAACCCGATCCCTTGGATGAGATGGGGCGCTGGACCCTGCGCCAGAAGGGCGCGCGGCTTTACCCCAATCGTTCGGTACGCCTGCCGGCGGCGGGGGAAGGGCGCTTCCTCCTGCTGCCTCTGCGCGGGCGGGAGGGTGTCATCGGATGGGTTTCCCTGGATCGGTCCGGGGGGGACAGCCCGTTCCTTTTCCAGGACCTGCGGCTGGCGCTCATCGCGGCGGACCTCATCGTGATGTCCCTGGGAAACGCCGAGCGGTACGCCCAGGTGGAAACCCTGGCTATCTCCGACGGGCTTACGGGCGTCTACACGCGAGGCTACCTGAACGAGCGATTGATCGAGGAGTTCGCCAAGGCCCGCCACCAGGGGAAGAAGTTCTCGCTCCTCATGCTGGACATCGACCATTTCAAAAAGGTCAACGACACCCACGGCCACCACATCGGGGACGAGGTCCTCCGCTGGCTGGCTCGGCAGATTACGGCGCAATGCCGGGAAACGGACTTCGTCGCACGCTACGGCGGGGAGGAGTTCGTGGTCCTGATGCCCAACACCCGCGGCAAGGAGGCCCTGTCCCTGGGGCGGCGCATCCGGGAGGAGATTGAAGCGACTCCCTTCCGTTGGGAGAAGACGTCGCTGCGGGTCACCGTTTCCGGTGGAGTGTCCGTCCTCTCCGACGATTTGAAGGACGAACTGCAGCTCTTGGGCCGGGCCGACCAGGCCCTCTATCGGGCCAAGGAGTCGGGACGCAACCGGGTGCTTTTGTATGAATGACCTCCTCCTCTTGAATGCCGCCGCGTGGGGTCTTTTCCCTTTCCTGACGGCCGTCCGTATGGAAAAATATCGATGGGCCTGGGGGTGGGCCGCGGCGTCGTTCGCGGCGGCCGCGGCGGGGTTGATCGCCGGCGGGCGGGACAGCGTGTTGGCCGCGGGCGGGCTGGCGGCGGCGTGGATTTCCGCCGGGGCGATCCTGGCGTATTTCACCTCCGCCCGTCGGCGAGCGGCGGTTCGGTTCCGAATCCAGTTGAAGGAACTGCGGAGACCCGCCCACCGCGCCGAGGCCGAGGCCGAAGCGCAGTTCGCGGTCCTCGAATCCTATCAGAGCAGCCTGGACCGCATGCAGAACCGCTTCGCCTTGGTCCAGACCATGGCCACCCAGATGGACACCGTCGAAATCCTGAGGAGCTTGGGGGAGATGTGGTCGGGGATCCCCCACGTGCGGCGGTGCGCGCTGTTCCAGCGGTTGCGGAATGGAAACTGGTCGCCGGCGTTTTCCCATGGGATCGAAAAGCCCGAGACGTGGGCCTCGTTCGTCAACGACCGGCCTTCCCTGGCCGACGCGCGGAGGACCCGGCGGTTCATATCGACGGACCGACACGCGGAATTGTCGGCCTTGGGTGCGGGGACTCCGTTCCTTCTGCTGCCCTTCGTTTGGGGGGAGGACGTGATGGCCCTGGGCGCGGTGGAACTGGACGCCGCCGCGACGGAAGATATTTTGGAAGGGTTCCATGTCGAACGAAAGTTGGTGTCCATCGGGTTGAGGCGGGCGTTCCTGTACGACCTCATGTCCGAGCGGAGCCGCCACGACGGGCTGACGGGGGTCCTTTTGCGCCGGACTTTCTTAGAGCGGTTGGAAGAGTCCTTGGGGAAACGCCAGCGCTATCACACGACCTTTTTTCTCGCCCTCTTCGACTTGGACCGGTTCAAGACGCTGAACGACCGGTTCGGCCACTTGGCGGGAGACCGGGCCCTGGTCCATGTGGCCAGGACGGCCCAACGGCTGGCGGTGCCGGGAGTCACCCTGGGGCGTCTGGGCGGAGATGAGTTCGCCTTCCTGCTGGAGTTTCCCATCTTGGACGAGGCCCGCGCCTGGGTGGAGAAGTTTCGCGCGGAAGTCCGGGACCATGCGCCCGTCGAAGGGAACGCCGCCCTTCCGGTCTCGGTGAGCCTGGGATTGGCGGAAGCGCCGCTCGAGCGGATTTCCGTCGAGCAGATTTTAGAACGGGCGGACCAAGCCCTCTTCGCCGCCAAGCAGGCGGGGCGGGACCGCACCGCGGTTTTCTCGGAGGTCTGATATGGCCGGCGTTCGATTGATCAAGGTGACCAAGAGGTACGGCCGGACGGAGATCATCAAGGACTTTTCCCTGGAGATCCGGGACAAGGAGCTGTTCGTCCTGGTGGGGCCGTCCGGCGCGGGGAAAAGCACGATTCTGCGCCTCATCGCGGGGTTGGAGCATCCGGATGCCGGGCGCATCGTCATCGACGACGAAGATGTGACGGGCAAAGCGCCCAAGGACCGGCGCGTGGCCATGGTGTTCCAAAGCTACGCGTTGTACCCGCACATGAGCGTGTACGACAACATGGCTTTCGGCCTGCGGATGCGGGGCTATTCCCGGAGGGAGATCGACCTGGGGGTGCGGGAGACGGCGGAGATCCTCAAGCTCACTCCTCTCTTGGCTCGTTTGCCCGGCGAGATCAGCGGGGGCCAGCAGCAGCGCGTGGCGGTGGGGCGGGCCATCGTCCAGAAACCGAGGGTGTTCCTTCTGGACGAGCCGCTCTCGAACCTCGACGCCAAGCTCCGCGCCCAGACGCGGGGGGAACTATTGGAAATCCAACGATTCCTCAAGACCACCATGATCTACGTCACCCACGACCAGGTGGAAGCCATGACCATGGGCGACCGTCTGGCCGTGCTCACCGACGGAGCCCTCCAGCAGATGGCGCGGCCTCTGGAGATGTACCGGTATCCCGCCAACCGTTTCGTGGCGGGGTTCATCGGGAGCCCTTCCATGAACTTTCTGGACGCGACGGTGCACCAACGCGAGAACGGCATATGGTTGGAATGCGGAAAAATCCTTCTCAAGATCCCTCCGCGGGAGCGCCTGGGCGGGGTGTTCCGCCAAGACCAGAAGGTGGTCCTCGGCGTCCGGCCGGAGGACCTGCACGACCGAGTCTTCCAGCCTTCCCTGGCGGCGGAGGGGAACACGGCGGTGGGTTTGGTGCGGAACATCGAGCCCGTGGGTCCCGACACTTACCTCACCCTGGACGCCGGCGGCGTCCGGCTGGTGGCCCGGGTCGAGCCGGACGCTCCCTACCAGGAGAACCAGCCGGTGGAGTTCGCCGTCAACATGGAGCGGGTCCACCTCTTCGCGAAGGAAACCGGGGAACGGATCCCACTGGAGCTTTGATACAATTCTTCCAATGAATTCTCTTTCCACGGACGATTTCGAACTGCTGCTCCGGGCCAGCCGGATCCTCTCATCGACGCTGAACCTTGAGGAGTTGCTCCGGTTCGTCATGGAGACGGCCGCCCAGGTGGTGAAGGCGGAGGCGGCGTCCATTCTGCTTTTGGACGAGGCCACCGACGAGCTATATTTTGACGTGGCGCTCGGGGCCGCCGGCGGACGGGTGAAGCCGATCCGTTTGAAAGTGGGCGAGGGTCTGGCCGGGTGGGTGGCCGAGCATCGGGAGCCCTTGGTCGTCAACAACGTCAAAGACGACCCCCGTTGGAGCGGCCGAGGCGACGCCACCAGCGATTTCACCACCCGTCAAATATTGGCCGTCCCGTTGATCGCCAAGGGCCGGCTGATCGGCGTCGTCGAGGCTTTGAACCACAAGGACGGCACGCCTTTCTCGTCGGGCGACCTTCGGATATTCGAGGCGTTCGCCTCCCAAGCCGCCGTGGCCATCGAGAACGCCCGCCTCTTCGCCGAAGTCATGGGGGAAAAGGAAAAACTGGCCACCGTCTTCGCCGAGATGTCCGACGGGGCGGTTCTCCTGGACCCGGAGGGGAAGGTGCGTCTCATCAACCACGCGGCGGGGGTGCTCTTCGGCGCGGAACCGTCCCGGATCCTGGGGCGGCTATTGTCCGAATTGGCTCAGGGGTTCATGTCGGTTCCGCCCCTGAGCATGACCCTCGGCCGCCGGGAAGCCTCCGCCACCGTCGAACTTAAGCGGTTGGAAGGCAAAGTGTTTTACCTGTCCTGCGCCTTTAACCGGCTCACCGCCAGCGACGGTCGCCCTCTGGGGGACCTCCTGGTGGTGCGGGACGTCACCGAGGTCCGCAAAGAAGAGCTATTGAAGCGCAACTTCCTCTCCCTCATCTCCCACAAGCTGAAGACCCCTCTAGTCACCATCGCCGGATACGCCCCGCTCCTCCTGGAAGAGCCGTCGACCTTGAACGATTTCCAGGTGAAGGCCCTTCAGACCATCAAGGCCCAAGGGATGTACTTGTCCAGCTTGGTGGACAAGCTCATCAGTTTCAGCTTGGTCGAGTCCGAAACTCTTGATTTGTCTAAACACCCCTTTCCGTTGAAGCCCCACCTGGAAGAGGTCCTGCTCCTCATGAAGTCCTACCTGGAAGGAAACAACGCCCGGGTGGAGACGGACAAATCGGTGGAGAGGCTCCCGCCCGTGCCGATGGACTCGGACCGGATCCGGGAGGTCCTGCGAAACCTGATCGAGAACGCCGTCAAGTTCAATCCGGCCGATTCCCGGCGAGTGTGGGTGGAGGGGGAAACCCGGGACGGATCGATCCGCGTGACGGTCCGGGACGACGGCCCCGGAATCCCGCCGGAGGAGCAGGGGCGGATCTTCCAGAAGTTTTACCAGATCGAAGATTCCTTCACCGGCCAGGTGGAGGGCGCCGGCCTGGGTCTGGCCCTCGTGCGCCGCATCGTGGAAGCCCACGGCGGGACCACCGGAGTAAGCTCCGAGATCGGCAAAGGCAGTTCCTTCTTCTTCACCCTTCCTCTTTAACCCAAATTATCGTTTCCGTTCATGGGGTCATTGCGACCCTTGCGACGAAGCAAGGACGGGGGTGTGAACGGTTATGAAAATTCGGGTTAAGGACAATGCGGTTCAATTAAGTCGTCATACCGGCGAAAGCCGGTATCCAGGGTTTGAACCGGCTTCTTAGAATCCGTTTTACAGCCTGGACCCCGGCTTTCGCCGGGGTGACAATCCTTAATTCAACTTCATTGGGGTTAAGGGGGCGATCAGAGCCAATAAAACTTTGAAGAAACGGTATAATCGGCGTTCGGCGGGTTTCGTTGGGACGCCGGCCGAAAGAGTTGTTTGGATGTTGAAAAGGGGTGAGGCGATCCCCGCGATTTTCTCCGACGGGCAGGGGTTCTTTTAAGAATGTTTCTCAAGGGTTTTGGAAAAAATGGATCGAATTAAAAACGTGTTCGGCGCCTTTCTGCTCCTAATTGCACAAGGAGCCGTCTTCGCCCGCGCCGAAGAGAAAGCCGCCCCGCCTCCCCAGGTCGTCGACGGTTACCAATACGACCGCCCCGGCTGGTTCACCTGGCTGAAAAATGAACCCTCCGACCTCAAAGATTGCTGGAAAAAGACCTTCCGGAAGGAAAACACTGTCAATCTCTCCCTCCTGGTCGTGGGGACGGGTCTCCTGATCGCCGCGGACCAATCTTTATATAAGAAAACCTATCGCTGGGGGACCAAGGAAAAAATCAGCCACAACGGCCAGCAGCGGCCCTTTATCAAAACGACGCTTCCCGGGACGCACTACATGGTGCGCTTAAGCGGTCCCCACAATTTCGGGACCGATCTTTATTTCCTGGGCGACGGGATCACCCACTTCTCCATCGCTGGAGGTTTCCTGGTTTTCGGTTTGGTCCGGGACGACGACCGCGCTCTGCAGACTTCCAGCCAACTGGTGGAGTCGATCATCTCCACGGGTTTCGTCGTGCAGGTCCTGAAGCACGTCACCGGACGGGAAGACCCCGTCGTGAACACTCGTTCGGGCGGGCGGTGGAGGTTCTTCCCCAACCAGAAGGACTACGCCAAGCACGTCAACAAATACGATGCCTACCCGACGGGCCACCTCGCCACCGCCATGGCGACGGTTACGGTGATCGCCCAAAATTATCCCGAATACACTTTCGTCCGTCCTTTGGGATATACGTTGATGACCGCCTGCGGCCTGGAGATGGTCAACAACGGCGTCCACTGGTACAGCGATTACCCTCTCGGCATCTACCTCGGCTACGAGTTCGCCCAAATCGCCGTCCGTCGGGGCCGGAAGGTTCAGGACCAACAAGTTTCGTCCCTTGAAATTTATCCCGCGTTCGTGGGGAAGACGCCGACGATGCAGGCCGCCTACCGCTTTTCGATTCCACCGTCCTCGAAGGACGAAGTGGATTGAACGGTCTTCGCGCCGTCACGGCCGCCCAAGGAACTCATTAAATGTGCGGGATCTGCGGCATCATCCATTTTGACGGACGGCCCCCGTCCGCCGACCGCTTGTCCGCCATGACCGGCGCGATGGTCCATCGCGGTCCGGACGACGAGGGGCGCTACCTTTCCAGTGAAGCGGGTCCCCGCGCCGCGCTCGGGTTCCGGCGGCTCTCCATCATCGACCTTTCCGAAGGCCATCAGCCGATGCGCCGGGGCCGAAACGTCATCGTCTTCAACGGCGAGATCTACAACTACCGGGAACTCCGCCGCGAAGAGGAGTCCGCCGGGTTCGTGTTTCAAACCCACAGCGACACCGAAGTCCTCCTCCACCTCTACGAACGGTACGGCGAGGATTGCCTGAAGAAACTCAACGGCATGTTCGCCTTCGCCGTCTGGAACGAGGACCGGCGGGACCTCTTCCTCGCCCGCGACCGGCTGGGGATCAAGCCTCTCTATTATTTCTACGACGGAAAGACCCTCGCTTTCGCCTCCGAGATGAAGTCCCTGCTCAAGAGCGGGGAAGTCCCCATGACCTTCGACCCGGCGGGCGTCCGGGACTTCTACACGTTCCGTTTCGTCCCCGGCCCCCACAGCGTCCTGCGGGACGTCAAGAAGGTGCTTCCCGGCCGCAGCGTCCGGTTCGCGGCGAACCGGCGCACCGAGAGAGAATATTGGACCCTGGATCCCGCCGCCGAGCTCCGGACCTCCTCCGAGGACGACCTCGCGGACGAGTTGGAGTCTTTGCTGGAGGACGCCGTCCGCTTGCAGCTGGTGAGCGACGTCCCCCTGGGTGTTTTCTTGAGCGGCGGGGTGGATTCCAGCCTCGTCACGGCTCTCATGACGAAGCTTTGCGCGGAAAAAGTCCGGACCTTCTCCATCGGTTTCGAATCCGGGACGGGCGTGGACGAAAGCCCCCGCGCCCGACGGGTGGCGGAGTTCCTGGGCACGGAGCACCACGCCTTCACCCTCACGGAAAAAGAATTGGGACGGGCCGCGTCGGTGTTCTCCCGGATGAACGAGCCCGTCGCGGACCCGACGATCCTGCCGACCGCGCTCCTCTCCGAGTTCGCCCGGCGGGAAGTGAAGGTGGTCCTCACCGGCGAGGGCGGGGACGAGCTTTTCGCCGGATACAACCGCTACAAGGCGGTCGTCTTTTCCGGCTGGGTTCGGGCGCTTCCGGCGCCGCTTCGTCCGATGGCCGGGTTCCTCTTGCGGAGGGCAGGGCACGGCGCGCCGTTCCGGGCCATCCCCCGCGTGGACGCCGGGAACTGGGCCGCGCTGACCCGGGATTTTTCCTTGGACGCTCTCCGCCCCTTGTTCGGCGGGGAGCCGTGGACGAGTTACTTGGAATCCCCGGAGACCTCGGCCCCCTCCCGGGCCTTTCCCGACGCCTTGAACGGCGTCCTCGATTTCGAGCGGCGGACGTCGTTGACGGACCGCCTGCTCATGAAAGTGGACATGGCGGCCATGGGACGGTCCCTGGAAGCCCGTCCGCCCTACCTCGACCACCGCGTGGTGGAGTTCGCTTTCCGAGTTCCGGATGGCGGCAAAATCCGCCGGTTCAAAGGGAAGCGCTTGCTGCGGAAAGTCGCCGAGCGGCGTCTGCCCGCCGACATCTGCCGTACGCGAAAGCACGGGTTCATCGTCCCTCTGGAAAAATGGATGAAAGCGATCGCCCCGGGTTCCCTGGAGGAGCTTTTGGACGAAGACCTCCTCCGTTCCACGGGCGTATTCGACGGGGCCGCCGTCCTCGCCGCGAGGGAAAAAGCCTTCGCCCCCGGCGGCGACGTAGGGTTTCTGTGGCCCCTGATCGTCTTGAGCGGCTGGATCAAAGGACTGAACGAACCTTAAATGAGAACCTGTCCAGAAAACCCGCTCACCCTGAGCTTGTCGAAGGGCGAGCGGTCTTTGGCGACGATGGCTCATGCTTCGACAAGCTCAGCATGAGCGGTATCGCGGGTTATTTGGATAGGTTCTTAATAGGATGTAGGATGTAATCACCCCAAAAAAGATCGTTAAAAGGATTTCCCCTTGATCAAACGACTCCTCCCCTATTTTAAAGAGCACCGGTACCGCTTGATCATCGCCCTTTTGGCGATGGCCGGCGTGGCCGTCCTGACGGCCGCCGCCATGTGGGTGCTCAAGCAGGTCGTCGACAAAGTCCTCATCGAAGGGGACACCTCGACCCTGAAGGACATCATCATCCTCCTGCTGATCCTCTATTTCATCAAAGGCATCCTGGCCTGGATCCACGATTACCTCACGGCCTACGCGGGACAGGCCGTCGTCCAAAAGATCCGCGACCAGGCGTTCCAGCGGCTGCACCGGCTCTCGCTGGATTTCTTCACGTCGACGGACTCCGCGCGGATCGTTTCCCGGCTCACCAACGACGCCATGTTGTTGCAAAACGCCTTGACCAAGATCCCCGTGATGGTCGTGCGGGACGGGTTGACCGTGGTGTTCCTGGCCGCGTACCTTTTCTATCTGCACTGGAAGTTCGCGTTCATGGCCTTCGTCATCCTGCCCGCCGCCGGGGGCATGATCCACCGGTTCGGGAAGAGCCTCCGCAAGACTTCCCGCCAGGGCCAGGACAAGATGGCTGACCTCTACGCCCGCATCCGGGAGTCCATCACCGGCGCCCCGGTCGTGAAGGCTTACATGCGCGAGGATTACGAGCTGGATCGCTTCCGGGAGGAGAACGACCGGTATTTCAAGATCTGCATGAAGAACGCCTGGGTCGAATCCGTTTCGACCCCGTCCCTCGAATTCCTCGGCGCCTTGGGGATGGCCGTGATCTTGTGGGTGGGGGGCCGGGACGTGATCCACCACGTGTGGACGACGGGAGCCTTCTTTGCCTTCATCGGAAGCGCCCTGTCCATGTACCAACCCGTTAAAAACTTCACCAAGTCGAACGCGACGCTCCAGCAGGGTTTCACGGGGGCCGAGAGGCTCTTCGAGCTGATGGACGCCAAGCCGACGGTTTTCGAGAAGCCGGGCGCTTCCGTCCTTCCCGAGTTTTCCCGCGAGATCCGTCTCAAGGAATTGAATTTTTCCTACCGCCCGGACCGTCCCGTCCTCCGGGGCATCGACCTCACGATAAAAAAGGGGGAAATCATCGCCCTGGTGGGACCTTCGGGCTCCGGCAAGACGACCTTGGCCGCGCTCCTCCTCCGCTTCTACGACCCGGTGAGCGGATCGATCGCCTTTGACGGCGTCGACGCCCGGGACGTCACGTTCTTCAGCCTCCGCCGGCAGATGGGCCTGGTCACCCAGGACACGATCCTCTTCAACGACACCGTCCGGCTGAACCTGGCCTACGGAAAGGCCGACGCCACCGAGGCCGAGATCGTCGCTGCCGCCCAAGCCGCCAACGCGTGGGAGTTCATCGAGCGCCTGCCGAAGAAACTGGACACGATCGTCGGGGAGCGCGGGGTCCTGCTGTCCGGCGGCCAGAAACAGCG
>PMLF01000096.1 GCA_003158755.1 Elusimicrobiota bacterium
GGAAGCGCGGGACTTGCCTCCGGACCCCGACACTTATTTCTCACGCATTTGGGCCGCCGACCATGAGGATGTCTACGCCGTCGGCTGGCATGAACATTCAATGAGGAAATTCAACGGCAAGAAATGGGCTCCGGTGGAAGGGGTGAGCGGGGAGCTTTTTGGTGTTTGGGGGCTGGATGCCTCCCACATATGGGCCGTAGGAGAGGCCGGGACAATTTATCAGTTCGATGGAAGATCGTGGACAAAAGTCTCTTCAGGGACAGGCAAGTCCCTCCGAGGTATCTGGGGTGTTAGACCCGGAAACCTGTGGGTGGTGGGGGATTATGGGACCATTCTGCATTTCAACTATGGCAAGTGGGCCCCCGTCGAAATTGAGCTCCCCAAGTTCGACGGTCCGAATGGATTCCGTCCTGGGAATATCCCTGTTTTTTTGACAGGAATATGGGGGAGTTCGGAAAATGATATATGGATTGTTGGATACAAAGGTGTCATCCTGCATTTCGACGGAAAAGGCTGGATCCAAAGTCGGGATTCGGTTGTCCAGGCCAACCTCAACAATCTGACCGGCATTCATGGGACATCGAAATCCTCAATTTGGGTTGTTGGGTGGGGCAGCCCCATCCTGCATTTCAACGGAACGCGATGGGAACAAGGGGAGACGTTCAATCTCTATGGGGTATGGGCCTGCGACCCCAAAAATGTTTTTGCTGTTGGGAACGATGGTCTTATCATTCGCAGAAGTATCAGGTAAGGCTGCCCATCGGAGAGAATCCGGGACGGGAAAAAAACCAAAATCTCCTAGCCAAGTCAAGCATTTGACCTAGGTCGCGATCGAATCGTGGAAGCGACACTCCTAGTGAGATGGTATGTCGGACTTGAGGGACTTCAGCGAAGCAACATCTTGAATGCCAGAGGATGGGTCGCGGTCATTCAGTCATTGTGTTTAGGACGAACTATCAAGCCACCCCCAACAGACAGATTTAGCCTGATGCAACAGGCGACCTCTGAGAAAGGGAAGTCGCTGAGAGGCATTGTATGATGCCGTCAAAATGAAAACTATCCGATCTTTTCCGGCGATGCGGCGGGCGAGTTTGGAATGGAACCGGCGGGTGCGGCGGGTGGGATTCGTGCCGACCATGGGAGCGCTCCACCGGGGGCACGTTTCCCTGATCGAGCGGGCTCGGCGGGAGAACGACGTCGTCGTGGCGTCGATTTTCGTCAACCCCGTCCAGTTCGGGCCGACGGAGGATTACGCCAAATATCCCCGGCCGCTGGCGAAGGACGCGGCCCTTTGCCGGAAGGCGGGGGTGGACGTCTTGTTCCTTCCGTCGGCAAAAGAAATGTACCCTCCCGAGCACGACACCTGGGTGACGGTCGAACGGACGTCCGGGCCCCTTTGCGGGGAGTTCCGCCCCGGCCACTTCCGGGGCGTGGCGACGGTGGTGCTCAAACTCTTCAATTTGGTTCAGCCGACGCGGGCCTATTTCGGTTTGAAGGACTACCAGCAGGTTCGGGTCGTTCAGCGCATGGCGGCGGATCTCAACCTGCCGGTGAAGATCGTTCCTTGTCCCACGGTCAGGGAAGCGGACGGATTGGCCTTGTCCAGCCGGAACGCGTATCTGTCCCCCGACGAACGGCGGGCGGCGGCGCGGGTGCCCGCGGCTTTGCGGGCCGCGGAGCAAGTGATAAAATCCTCCTCCGGGGTTTCCGTCGAAAGAGTGCGCGCGGCGGCGAAGGCGGAGCTGGTGCGGATCCCCGGGGCGAAAGTTCAGTACATTGAAGTGGTGGACCCGGAAACGCTGGCACCCCTTCGACGGGTCCGGGGTGAAGCCCTGGTGGCGCTGGCGGTGTACGTGGGCAAGACGCGCCTCATTGACAACATCGTAGTCAAACGGCGGACATGACGATTCAAACCCTTTCCGATTTATGGAGCCGGTACCTCATCCACGGGGCGGACATCCTCCTCGTGGCCGCTCTCTTTTACCAAGTGCTCCTCCTCATCCAGGGCACCCGCGCCGTGCAGGTGCTGCGGGGCCTGGTGATCCTGGCCCTCTTGACCTTCCTCCAAGAACGGTTCGTCCATTTGCCGGTGTTGAGCTGGCTCCTGGAAACGTTTTGGAAGGAATGGGCGGTGATCCTGGTGGTCGTTTTTCAACCCGAGATTCGTTCGATATTGGCTCAAATCGGCAGCCGTCCCCTGGGCCGTCTACTCCTGCCCCAGGAGCTCCGCTTCGTCGACGAGATCATGGCCGCCCTCCGGGAAGCGTCCAAGGCGCGGATCGGGATGCTGATCGTCCTGGAGCAGGAGACGGGGCTCCGCAACTTCATAGAGACCGGCACGATTTTGAACTCCGAAGTGTCGTCGGACCTGCTCCTGACCCTCTTCCATCCCCGCACGCCCCTCCACGACGGCGCGGTCATCATCCGGGAAGACCGGATCCTGGCGGCGGCCTGCGTGCTGCCCGTTTCCAACGATCCCACCCTGGCCCGGGAGATCGGCACCCGCCATCGGGCGGCTTTGGGCATTTCGGAGATCTCCGACGCCGTCGTATTGGTCGTCAGCGAGGAGACCGGCGTCGTCTCGGTGGTGCGGGAAGGACGCATGGACCGGAATATGGATTTGGATGAGCTGGGCCCGAGGCTCCGGGATTTCTACCGGTCCATGGGCGAACGCGGGCTCCTCCGGAAAAGCGTCGACCAGCGGGAGGGCGTTTGATGGGATTCTTGACGGATAACTGGCGGCTAAAGGTCATGGCTCTACTTTTGTCCATGCTCCTGTGGCTGGTGTTCCATTACGGCTTCCCCGCCCCGAAGCCGGTTCCTCCGGTCCATCCGGCGGCCAAGGCCCGCCGATGAGCGCCGAGCGCCTCTTCGGCACCGACGGGGTCCGGGGCAAGGCGGGGGAATGGCCCCTCGTCCCCGAATTCGTCGAGCGGCTGGGGTTCTTCGCCGGTCAATCCTTCTCCACCGTCAACAAAAAGAAAGCGGTCTTCGTGGTGCGCGATACCCGGGCTTCCGGCCCGGTCCTTCAAAAGGCCCTGACGTCGGGATTTCGGAAGGCCGGCCTGGCCGTGGCCGACGGGGGAGTGCTGCCGACGGCTTCCGTCTCGGCCCTGGCGCCCCGGTACGGATTTTCGGGCGGAGCGGTGATCTCCGCCTCCCACAACCCGGCGGAGTTCAACGGGATCAAATTGTTTGACGACGCCGGCCGCAAGATGGCCGAAGCCGCGGAGGACCGCGTGGAGGCGGGCGCCCGCGGGAACCGTCCGCTCCCCGGGATGGCGTCGGGCGGGTCCGCTCAGCTGGAAACCGCCCGGGCTTCCTTGGATTACCGCGCGTTCCTCAAGGGGACGGTTCCGTGCCTCAATTTGTCGGGCCTCTCCGTCGTGGTGGACTGCGGCAACGGGGCGGCCTCGACGGTCGGACCCGCTCTGCTGCGGTCCATGGGGGCGAAGGTCGCGGTGCTCTCCGCCCGGCCCGACGGAAAAAACATCAATCGAAATTGCGGCGCTCTGCACACGGAGGCGTTGTCCCGGGCGGTGAGGCGCCTCGGCGCGGACGTCGGTTTCGCTTTGGACGGGGACGCGGACCGGGCGATCTTCGTGGACGAGACCGGCGCGGTCCGGGATGGCGAGTCGGCGCTCTTGATCGCGGCCCGGCGGCTTAAAGCCGAAGGCCGCCTTCCGAACGACGTCGTGGTATCTACGGTCATGGCCAATTTGGGTTTCAAAAGGGCCCTCGGGGCGTTGGGACTGCGGATGGAAGAAACGCCTGTCGGCGACCGGCACGTGGCCTTGGCGATGGAGCGCACCGGCGCCGCTTTGGGCGGGGAACCCTCGGGACATGTGATCTTCCGGGAGTTCTTAGGCACGGGCGACGGGTTGCTGACGGCGCTCCAAATTTTGGACGTCCTGCATCGGACGGGGCGGCCGTTTTCCGTTCTGGCATCCCTGGCGGTCAAGCTGCCCCAAGTTCTCTTAAACGTTCCCGTGAAGGAACGCCGGCCCATCGCGGAGATGAAAAGGTTTTCGGCCGAATTGTGTCGCGCCGAGAAGTCTCTGGGTTCGGGAGGACGGGTATTGGTCCGCTATTCCGGAACGGAACCGCTGTTGCGGATCATGGTGGAAGGGCCCGATCAGGGCGTCGTCAACGGATGGGCGTCGTCTTTGGCTCGTCTGGCGAAGGCTTGATCCGGCGGTAGATTCGGACGCCGCCTCCGTCGAAGGTCGGCGCGAAGAGGCCCGGGTCTTCCAGGAGTTTCTCGAACCGCCGCAGGGAGAGGTAAACCGGGCTGTCGTTCGAAGTGAGTCCCAAGTCGGGGATTCCTTCCCAAAGGACGTAGCGGACTCCGGACCGATTGAGGGCGTTCAAGGCCGTCTCCGGTTCTTCCGTGATCGGAAGGGGAACGGAAATCCTTCCCGTGTAGAGGGAGTCCCGAGCGTAGAAGGGCCCCGACAAAATTTCCGAGGGTTCCGTGTGGTCCTGGATCCAGGTGTACGCTTGGCGGTGGGGCGGCGTTTCCAGCGCGACGTTCGAACCGAACCAAAGGCGGCCCTGGACGGCGAATTGAAGGACCAGTATCCCGGCCAGGGTCCACGCTTTCGCTCGACGGGAAAGGGACTCGGGGAGCGCGTCCGACGACCGCCACAGCAGGAACGGCAGCAGGGTCAGGAGATATCGGTCGTACCACCAGGGCCAGACCAGGTGCATCGCCAGGCTTCCGGCGAGGAACGCGTCGGCCGCGCTCCATCCGGAACGGTTTTTCCAAGCGCCTCGGGCCGCCGCGATGAACAGTCCCGCGCCGAGGCAGGCCGCCAAGATTTCCGGCGCCTGGGGCGGCAGGAAGGTGGAGCCCCAGCAACGCGACAAGGACTGAGCGTTGACGATCGACGTTTGCGTTATCATGCGCCACAGGTGGGCGCCATAGTTGGTATGAAGCTCCGTCAATTTCCAGTTCCACCCGAGTCCGCTTCGGGAGGACCAAAGGGACCAGGGAACCAGTACGGCCGCCGTCGGCAGGATTCCTTTCAGGAACGGGCGGGCGTCTTTTTTCAGCAGGGCGGCCAGCGCGAAGGCCGCCGTCAACGGCAGGGAGCCGGGCCGGACCAAATACGCCGCGGCGGCCCAAAGGCCCGCGGCCAGGAAACCGCCGCTTTCCCACGCCATGAGGGCGGCCAAGACCATCAGGAGTCCCGGCGCTTCGGGCATGATGTTTCCCGACCGGGAAAGGACCAGGGGGTTCAAGGCGAACAGCGCGCAGAGCGCGAGGGCCGTCTCCGGAGGTTTCCGTTTCCGGATCCAAAAGAAGACCGCCAGGATGGCCGCCGATTGGTAGGCCGCCGCGAGAAGTTGGTAGGTGGTCAGGTGGAACGGGTCCGTCAGGGCGGCCGGCAGGAGCAGGGCCGGCAGGCCGGGGGTGGCGACGGTGATGGGCGGCCGGCCCGGCAGGTGCCAGTGGCGATAGTTCCCTTGGGCGAGGGACTGGGACGCCAGGACATAGATGGCGTCGTCGTGGTCTTTCCCAACGTAGCCGTGCAGCGAAAGGAACGGCGTCAGGACTAAGAGTCCCAGAGACAGGATCGTCCATCGCCGCGCGTCGGTCGGAGTCATCCAGGTCTGATCCTTACCAACAAGTCCATGGGTTGGTTGTCACCCCGGCGGAAGCCGGGGTCCAGGAAGTAAAACGAGTTCCTGAACGAAGCTTTGAACCCTGGATTCCGGCTTCCGCCGGAATGACGGCGTTTAAAACGTCGTCCCCTCGAGAAGTGAGTAAGGATTTGCATCCTGGCGAGGATATCTTAAGTGCGGCTGGAATCACAAGGAGACGAAGATGGTTTTGCTTGGAGTGAACATCGATCACGTGGCCACCGTGCGGCAGGCCCGGCGGGGCGACGTTCCCAGCGTCGTGGAGGCCGCCTTGGCGGCGGTGAAAGGCGGGGCGGATTCGATCACCGCGCACCTGCGGGAGGACCGGCGGCACATCCAGGACGCCGACGTGGCCGCCTTGAAGCGCGCTCTGAAAGTGCGCCTCAATTTGGAGATGGCCCCCACGGAAGAAATGGTGCGCGTGGCCCGGGTGGTGCGCCCGGCGAGCGTGTGCCTGGTGCCCGAGCGGAGGCAGGAGCTCACGACCGAAGGCGGCTTGGACGTCTTGTCTCATCTAAAGAGGTTCAAGTCTGTGACGGAAAAGATCAAGACCAAAGGGATCCTCGTGAGTTATTTCATCGACCCGGAACCGGCCCTGGTGGAGGCGGCCAAGGCGGCGGGCGCGGACGCCGTCGAGCTGCACACCGGCGCTTATTCCCGCGCCGCCAGCCCCGACGCTCAGCACGACGAACTTAAAAAGATACAGGCGGCCGCGGCGCGGGCCCGGGAGCTGGGATTGACGTTGAACGCGGGGCACGGGTTGGATTACGATAACGTGGGACCCGTCGCCCATGTGGCGGAAGTCAACGAGCTCAACATCGGTTTTTCCATCATCGGGCGGGCCTTGTTCGTCGGGCTTGAACAGGCGGTGAAAGAGATGAGACTGAAAATGGCGGCGGTCTGACATGTGCGGCATCGTCGGCTACGTCGGCAACGAAAACGCGTCGGAAGTCCTTTTGGACGGCCTGCGGCGCCTGGAGTATCGCGGATATGATTCGGCGGGGATGGTGGTCCTGGACGGCAAAGCGCTTTCCATCCGGCGCAGCGTCGGAAAGCTCGCCGCGCTGGAGGCGGTCCTGCGCCGGGAGCCGCTGTCGGGTTCCATGGGGATCGGGCACACGCGCTGGGCCACCCACGGCCGGCCGACGGAGGAGAACGCCCATCCTCACCGCGACGCGTCGGGCCGGGTGGCCGTGGTCCACAACGGCATCATTGAAAACTATCCCGTTTTGAAAGCCAACCTCCGCGAACGGGGATGCGTGTTCACCTCCCAGACGGACACCGAGGCCGTCGTGCACCTGATCGCCGAGGTCCTGAAAGGAAAGAATCCCAAGGACGGACCCCGCGCGTTCGCCGACGGCGTGATGGAGGCCTTGAAAGAAGTCCGGGGCGCCTACGCCCTGGGGATCGTCTCGGCGGACTATCCCGACGTCGTCATCGGCGCCCGCAAGGAGTGCCCCTTGATCGTCGGAGTGGGGGACGGGGAATATTTCCTGGCCTCCGACATCCCCGCCATCCTGAACCGCACGCGGCGGGTGGTCTTCATGGAGGACGGCGAGCTCGCGATCCTGACCAAGACCGGCTACGAAATATTGAAGATCGCCACCGGCGAGGTCGTGACGAAGAAGGTGACGAACGTCACCTGGGACGCCATCCAGGCCGAGAAGAGCGGTTACCGGCATTTCATGCTGAAAGAGATCCACGAGCAGCCTCGGGCCATCGAGGACACGCTCCTGGGGCGCTACGACGTCGACGATTTCTCCGTGTACCTGGACAACGTGCACCTGACCACCGACGAGGTCCGAGGGTTCCGCAAGGCCGTCATCGTGGCTTGCGGCACCAGCTGGCACGCGGCCTTGATCGGGAAATATTTGATCGAAAGCTGGGTGAAGGCCCCCGTTTGGGTGGACATCGCCTCGGAATTCCGGTACCGGGACCCGTTGGTGGGACCGACGGACCTCTTCATCGCCGTCTCCCAGTCCGGCGAGACGGCGGACACGATCGCGGCCATGCGCTACGCCAAGGAGAAGGGCGCCAAGGTCCTCTCCATCTGCAACGTCGTCGGGTCGACGATGGCGCGCGAGGCCCACGGCCGCCTCATGACCCGTTGCGGCCCGGAGATCGGCGTCGCCTC
>PMLF01000234.1 GCA_003158755.1 Elusimicrobiota bacterium
TGCAAGCCGTCTGAGTTTCAAATCAACAGGCTGGCCGGGAGACCTCACGGTCTCCCGGCCAGCTTGTTTAAATTTCGAAGGTCCAACCGTCAGGAATGAATAGTCACGTTACGAACTTTGATCTCACCATTTCAGGCTCACTCCACCCATCACCCCTTGAGTGCTATCTCCGGAGCTAAACGTCGCGGAATAATCGACGAAGGCTTGGAGATCCTTGTACAGGACAAGGCGACCGTCCACTCCGAGGGCGGCGGCGTTGCGGTTTTGGGGAGGGCCTTGGACGGTGAAAGCGGCGCCCGGGGCATCCGCAAATTGTGCCGTGATCAGGTTATTGGTAGACCCAAGTTGACGCTGCCAGGCCGGGCGGAACCCGAGCATCAAGGGGTGCGAGGTCCTCGCCCAAAAGAGATGCGCCAGCCGTAGCCCGAGGGAGGAAACCAGAGCGTCGGCGGTTCGATCTCCCACCACCAGGTTAAGCCCGGGGGCTCCGGTTTCGGTGTAGCCGTCTTGCATAAGACGGGTCTTCTGCAAGGAGATGGAAGGTTCCAAAGAAAAGGTCCTTGCGGGTTTGAAGGCATAGCCGGCTTCCGCAAAAGCGGTGTACATCCGGCTCTTGAATGCGGCATGGGCTTCTTCGTTGATTCCCGGGAAAACGATCGCGCGCGTCATGTCGTTGGCGGCATCGGTATAGGACAGGGACCCATTGAAGAACAAAGGACCGGGCGTGTAGCCGGCATAAAGTCCGAATTGATGGGCGGTGGAGTCGCCGGCGCTGGAGCGGTCCTCAACCCTTAAGCTGGTTTTTGCGTAGCCGGCGGAGAGTCCCAAAAAGACGTCTTCTCCCAACTTGCGGTCATAGCCCGTTTGGAAACCGCCGGTGTTCGCTTGGGAACTCGGAGAACCGAGAGAGGAATCCGCCTTGGTGTGGTCAAAAGAACCGACCCCGCGCGCCCAGAACCCATTGGAGGGAGGAGGCGTTCCCAGGCCTCCCAAGTCCGCGATATCTCCGTTATAGGCCACCAGGATAGGCGACGAGGGGCCGGCAGCCATGGCCACCTCCGCGGGATGAGCGCGGACATTCATTTGTTCCGCGAAAAGGGTTGCGCTCCGAAGACCCACATTTTGGAAGGAGGTCAAGGCGTCCCCGCTCATTTGAGTGTAGGCATCCCGCGCCTGAGACGCTGAGAGAAACAAAAGAGCTTTGACGACGGCGGTCATATGGGAGGCGCCCCCGGCGGCGGCCGGGTTGGCGACGGTGACGGGGATGAAGGTATCGAGAACAGAGGCCACGCCGGTTTGATTGCCGGTCTGGGCCACCGAAGTGAAAACATTACCGTTGGGGTTGATATCGACCAGGGCATCGGTCGGCGTGTATTCCTCTTTGAAGGTGAGAAAAACCGACGCGGGATAGTTGGTCGCGGCGAAAGTCCCGGTGAGCGAACCGGCATTGAGCACGCTGCTTTGACCTATGGTGAAGTTCGTCCCGATAATATTAAGAGTGCTCCGCGAAATGTCCGCGTTGCCGGTGATCTTCAGAGAGGTATTGGACAATCCGTTGAAATGGATGTTCAATGCTCCCGGGCCGGAATAGCTGGAGGCTTTGAGGGAACCGGCGCCTTGGATGCCCGGGGTGACGATCCCGTTATTGACCAAATTTCCCGAAGTGCCGGCGCCCGTAAGAGTCCCCTGCGCTCCCACCAGGATGTTGCCCGGCAACGACCCCGTCAGGATCAAAGATCCTGCGTTCAACAGGGTGTCTCCGGTGTACGTATTGGCCCCGGAAAGAACAAGGGTTCCGGCGCCGGTTTTCGTGAGGGAACCGCCGATCCCGCTGATCGAGCCCGAAACGGTGGTGTCGAGTCCATTGGAGCCGGTCGTCAGACTTTTGGAGCCGAGGATATAGGAGCCCGACCCCGCGATGGAACCGGAGGTTAATCCCGAGGAGGTTAAGCCGCTGATGTCCACGGTCCCGCTGCTGTTGGCGATGAGCGTTGCATTGCCGGCGGTGGAGGTTCCGGAAAAGGTCGTCAGGCCGCCGTTGTTGTTGAGGATCGTCGCATTCCCCGCTGTCGAAGCATCCTTGAAAGACGTATTTCCATTGCCATTATTGATGATCGTCGCGTTGTCCGCCGAGGCGGTGTTCCCAAAGGTGGTGGATCCGCTGTAATACGTACTGCCGAGGTCGGCCGAACTGTTGTTCGTGATTATGGCGCGGCCCGCCAGGGATGCGCCGGAGAAGGTGGTCATGCCGTAGTTGTTGTTCGTGATGGTTGCGTTACCAGCCGTGGAGACGTCCTCGAAGGACGTGGCACCATCGCTGCCCGAGCCATCGTTTACGATCGCCGCGCGGCCCGCGGTGGAAGCATTTCGAAAGGAGGTGAGTGCCACGCGGCTGGTCGAGCCGCTATTCACAATGACCGCCTGCCCCCCGCTCGATGTGTCGAAGAAATTTACGTGGCTGGATCCTATGTTGTAGATGGTGGCGCTGCCCGCCGTGGACGCATTGTTAAAGGATACATTTCCGCCGCCGATGAGACCGCCCACATTTGTAATCGTGGCGTTGCCCGCCGTCGAGGTGTTGTTAAAGGATGTGGATCCCATCGTGGATCCCATGAAGGTGTTTGAGATCGCCGCGCTGCCGGCGCTGGAGGCATTATTAAAGGAAGTCGCACCCCCCGTATTAGCAAGGGTCTGGATGTTGGCGGAATTATTGCTGATCCCGGCGCCGTTCAGATTTAAATCGGCGCCCTCAAAAATATCAATGGTGTAAGCGGGGGCGCCGGCATTGAAGGTCAAACCGTTGAGGTTGATGTCGGCCGGCCTGGCCAATGAAAGGGACTGAGGGGCGGTGGTGCTGAATTCGGCGATATCGGTGGGGACTCCGGCGGTCCAATTGGCGGCCGAAGAGAAATCCGGGCCGGGACCGATCCAGACGCTTGAAGCGGCGAAGAGCGGGGGCGCGTATAGAAAACTCAGCCAGAGCACCGGGCTGAAAATTCGGGACCAATGCCGAACAAGATGAAATCGGTTTAGCGGCATGCCCGGCTCCGTGGCCTCAAAAGTTTTTTCCCATCGCTTACCCTCGTTCGCCTATTTATGACACGCACCGGTTTTTAGAGGTTACAGAGGCGGAGACGAATTCCCGGAGGTCTCCAAATTCGCTCAGTAACCTCTTCGGGCCCGGCGGAGTCATACAGGAAATATGAGAACTCTGTTGGGTGCGTTCCGTATTTCTTTCTTCGCCTTGAGGATGGGTCTGCGCGCGATCAAAGCCGGGATGATCGTGGAAGGGGTTAAATTGTTGATGACTCCGGTCGGTTATTGGCGTTTCCTGCCCTTTTCCTTCGTCTGGAGGGAGTTTCGGAAATATCGTAACCCCCGGGTCCTTGACGCTTCCAGCCCGAAACTGTTGAGCCTTTTCTTCGCCTCCAAGACCTCGGGGCAGGTCTATGCCACGGATTTGGATGACGAAAAAATATTCACCCGGTGGAAACGGTTCGCCGGGATCCTCGGCCTCCGAAACTACCGGGTGGAATACCAGGACGCCCGGAAACTGTCCTATCCCGACGATTTTTTCGATTTCATTTACTCCATCAGCGTCATCGAACACATCCCGGAAAACGGCGACCACCTGGCGCTGGCGGAGTTCCGCCGGGTCTTGAAGCCGACGGGTACGCTGGTGTTGGAAGTCCCCTACCGCCGGACTCGGGAGGACATCTTCAAAACCAACGACAGCAAAGGGATCCCGTCGAAAACGCTGCAATTTTATGAGCGCCATTACGACGCCGCCGCGTTGAAAGAACGGTTGGAACTCACAGGCCTTTCGATCAAAAAAAAGGTGATCATGGGAGAAAGGATTCCTCTAGATTCGGCGGTCCTCTCCGACGGCCTGCCCCGAATTTTGCGCGTCGCGCTCCTTCCCTGGGAACCCGTCTTGGCGGCCGTCAACTGCTGGGCGCGCGTGAAAGACGACCGAGGGATCCCGGGAAGCGCCCTTCTGGTGTATCGGAAGGTCCTGCCATGATCATCCATCTGTTCAACTCCAGTTCGGTAAGCGGGCCTGAACGATTGGTCCTTCCGGCCCTGTCGGACATGCGGGAGCAATTCATGATCGTCAATCTTGTGGAGGAGAGAATTTCCTCCTTGCGCCGATCGGATCCCTTGGGAGAGTACAGCCGTTCCCTCGGGCTTGCCTACGAAAGCATCCCCGTGAAGGGCCGCTGGGACCGGGCGGCCATGAACCGGCTTCGGTCCCTCCTGGATCGCGTCGTTCCCGCCCTTGTCCATGCCCATGACGTCAAAGCCTCGGTGTATTTGCAGCGCGCGAGGGGACGACGGATATTACCCATAGTTTCCACCCACCACGGAGTCCACGGAAGACCCGATTGGAAGACGCGACTATACGAATGGATTTACCGCCGATATTTTCTGAAATCTTTCGACCGGGTCCTGTGCGTTTCCAGCGCCGATCACTCCTTCCTTCTGAAATCCGGTATGGACGCCGGACGTGTTCGGCTTCATTTGAATGGAGCGGACGGGCGCCGGATTGCTTCCAAAGACCGCGCCGAGACATCTAAGCAATTCCGATCGGTTTGGCTTCCCAATACGGTGGACCGGGACCGGCTCTTCCTCTTCGGCGTCCTCGG
Organism: Elusimicrobiota bacterium; assembly: GCA_003158755.1. GTDB lineage: Bacteria > Elusimicrobiota > Elusimicrobia > FEN-1173 > FEN-1173 > FEN-1173. Next base: position 4,647 of record PMLF01000234.1, read on the forward strand.
GCGACTCTCGGACGAGAAAGACCATCGCCGTCTGTTCCGAATCCTATCGAGGCTGGATCAAACTCCCGGCCGAGATTGGCGATGCCTGGTTTTCGGCGCGGGACCCTTGGAAGGGAAATTGCGCCGTCAGGTCCGGATTCTGGGCCTAGAAAATCGGATCGTCTGGATGGGATACCGAGGAGAGGCCGGAAGCGAATTGTCCGGGCTGGATCTTCTCTTGTCGTTTTCTAAAGCGGAGGGACTGCCCATCAGCCTCATCGAAGCGGGATGGGCGGGAACGGCGGTCATGGCCACGAGCGTGGGTGGAGTGAAGGACTTGATTCCCGAAGAGAGGTATGGGATTTCCGTGCCCATCGATGAACCCGTCGCCGAAACGGCCCGCCGCCTCCGGGCGTTGCTCCTGGAAGGCAGCGCGGGCAAGCTTCGGGCCCAAGGGGAACGGTTTCAAGAACGGGTCGCGGACAAGTTCACCGGAGCCATGTGGGTGGAGCGATTGGAGGAAATTTATTCCGAACTGAAAGTCGAGATCGTCCGACGGGAACCGAACGTTTCGGCTCGGTCTCCCGGCATGGGAGGAACCATTGCCGTTCCAGCTTAAAACACCGTTCGCCCACCTAGGGAAGACCGTGGTCCGCACCTTGTTGCATGACGCGGGAGGATTGGAGAGCATTCGTTACTGGAACAGGCGCGGGTTCCGGATTCTGATGTATCACCGGTTCCCGTCCTCTCATCCCGGACAGACGGAAGCCCTCGCGAAGCAATGCCGTTACATGGCCGGCCATTACAACTTGGTTTCGCTCACCGCCATCGCCCAAAGCCTGCGGGAAGGACCTCCACTGCCGCCGAACGCCCTGGCCGTCACCGTGGACGACGGGTATCGCGACTTCTTGAACGGTTACCCCGTTTTCAAAGCCTACAAGATACCGGCCACCGTCTTCTTGGTCTCCGGGTTCCTCGACAAGGATCTTTGGATGTGGTGGGACCAACTGGCCTATCTGCTGGACAACTCCCGGCGAAGGTCCATTCAGGTTTCCTTCGCTCTGGGCGAAGCGCCCGCCTCGTTTATTCTTGAGACGGCGGAACAGCGGCAGGGCGCCCTGGCGGTCATCACGAAGCTGACGAAGCAAATGACCAAAGACGAGCGTCGAGAGTTCTTCCGGAACCTGTCGCAACTCCTGGAGGTGGAACTTCCCGCACAACCCCCCGAGCACGCTGCGCCCCTTGAATGGGAGGATGTCCGCGACCTGGCGGAAGCGGGTGTCGAATTCGGGGCCCACACGGTGACGCATCCGGTCCTCTCACGGATCGCTGATCCGGCGGAGCTTTCCCTAGAAATTGCCGAGTCCAAGCGGCGGATCGAGGAAGAAATGGGCCGCCCCGTTCTCCATTTTTCCTATCCCAATGGGAACCGGCGGGATTTCAACGGCGAGACCATCCGGGTGCTGGACGACTGCCGTTTCCAGTCGGCGGTCACGACGGAGAAAGGGATCAACGGCCGCGATACAAATCCCTATTGCCTGAAAAGGTTCGGAGTCGAAATCGGGATGCCCGACAATTATTTCAAGGAATTCCTGGCCGGTCTCCACGCGGGATGAACCCGGTCGAAAACGTGCTTAACGCGCCGCAGAGCGGTTCTCATCTTGCTCGCCGCGTATCCCAAAACGCCACGACAAGTCCTGCCGTAAACGACGAGCCGCATCTCCTGACGGACGGCGTCGCACCAGATGGTTTTATAGGCTTCATCGCCTTTTAAGAAATCGAACTCCTCCAACCCATCCTTAAACGCCCGCTCGATGGCGAGGTTCATCACCACCATGCCCGCGCTCAACGGTTTCCATTCCGGGTCCATGCCGCTTTGGTAGCAATACACCTTATTCTTGTATTGGAAGCTATACACCGCGCTGATCGCTTTGTTTCCGTCATAGAGAAGATGAAAACGAAGGATCTTCTCCTTAAGGAAAAGCCGGCTCAGCTCGCCGTGGAATCGCCGGACGTCGATCGAAGTGAAATTCGTCGTGATCCCCTTTTCTTTGGCCCGCATATCGTGGATCAGGAAGAGGTCCTGAAGGCCTTTCGTCAACGCGGATTCGTCCTCGATGACCTTATAGGCGATGTGTTCTTGGGCGATCAGACGCTCCGTCTTTTGCTTCAATGAAAACCGTTTCAATTCCGGATGGGAGCGCACGTAGCCGTCGACGTCCGAGGTCATTTTAATATAGGGGCAATTGACCGGAGAACCGAAGGAGTGGCCGTAGGAACCGAAGAAAGCGCGCTCCGCAAGGAGGAGGGACTCTTTCCTCAAGTGGTCGAAAACGATGACATCCCAGGGGAAAGTCCCTCCTAGGATATGGCTCCAGATCCGCCCAACGACCTCTTTTTCCCGCCCATTTTCAATGAAGATATCCAGTCCGTCCGGGTAGAGTTCATCCGAGCACAGCCGCAATTCCCTCCTGCCCCATGGGCCCGTTCGGTCGACATAGAGCGGGGCGACGCCCACGAGGCGGCCCTCCTCCCTGGCCGTCAAGATGGCGAGCGTCCGGTGCTCTTTAAATACATCCCACCACGTATGGATCCATTCCCACCGAAGGAATACGTTGTCGCCGCCGCTTCGCTTCAACAAACCGTTCCATTCTTCTTTGATGAGGTTTAATTCTTCCTGGTCAATTATTTTGATTTCCATTTTATTATTCGATCGTCCATGTAGACGGCAATAGATCGAAACGTTCCGTTAAACGATTGTTAAGGACCCGCCGGCTCCTGACCGCTTTTTTCGATGGGAACAATATTGTTTTCTCCAATACGAAGGCCTCCCTGAACCCCGCCTTGGATATTGCGTTCAGGCTTGGGGCGTTGTCGTCTTGGACTCCCGCCCAAAGAATCCCGCATCTTCTCGCCAAGTCGATTTCTTCCAGGCGAAGGAGGAGCCGCGGAAAAATCTTCCGGCCGCGGTGGGAGGGCGAGGTGTAGGAATCGTATATCCAAAAATTCTGCTCCCGGAGCTCCGCTTGATATCCCAGTTCGGAAATGTAGAGAAGCCGTTGCGAAACCCAAGAGTAATGAACGCACCGTGGACCATCGAACACCATATAGCACACATCCCCCAAGGCCCGTCGCCGCGCAATTTCCGCCGTCTCCCAGCCTCGGTTTTCTTCCATGGTTGACCGCAACGCCTTGTCGTCGGGAAAATTCTCCTGCCTTACGACGGAAAGGTTTTCCGGGGACGGCGCTTGGCTCCCGCCTTCATGGGCGAACACTTTGATTCGGACATTGTTATTAAAGATATCGACCCATTGGTTGATGGGTAACATGCCTTATAAGAAACGGAGGTTTCGCTCGAGGTTACAATGGCAAGGTGTTACCCTGGATGTTTTTCGCGTGTCTTAATTGTGGTAGTGATGAGAGAAGGAGGGCCTCATGTTGCGTTGGATATTCATCCTGTTCGTAATTTCGGCGAGTGAAAGTGGAATGAGGCTTTTAGGTTTTACCAACGGCTCTATGCGGCTTGCTCTCGTGGCCTTCATTTCCGCCGTCGGTCTAATCGCTTTGTCTTTTCTAATAAAAATCCGCGCCAATAATTCTTTTCGGAAAGGGGATCAACTCCAATCGACGACCTCAACCAACGTCGCTTGATTTAGAACTTATCCAAATATCCCTCAAAACCGCTCATGCTGAGTCCGTCGAAGCATGAGCCATCGTCGCGGAAGGCCGCCCACCCTTCGACAAGCTCAGGGTGAGCGGGTTTTCTAGAATAGGCTCTTAAACCCATCAGGCGGTTTCCACCGTTTTGCGGCGGCAGGCCATCGTTGCGTCCATCCTAGACAGGGACCGGTTGATCGCTTCGCGGACTTGGCCGAGGCACCGGGCTTCCTGGCTCCAGCCGCGCACGATCCGAAGGGCGTCCGCGTCGGCCTTGAGCTCCCGCACCGCCCATTGGAGAGACGCGAAATCGGCGGGGGAACCCGTTGAGAGGTATTCCGCCCGCGCGGTCATCGCCCGGTCTAAGTGCCCGACGACAACCTTTAAAACAGGCTCGACGGCGTATCCGCCCGGAAGGGACATCCCGGAGCCGGGCCTCATAAACATTACGACGAAGAAAAGGGTTTTGTAGGGAAAAAGAAACGAGACGAGCAAGAAACGTTTCATGAAGGGATCCTCCTTTCACCTGCCTGAGGATACCCCCCGTTACGTCGATCATCCGGCCAACATAAAATCAACGTCCCGAATAAACGAGCCGTCTTTTAGGTTCGAATAAGAATCGGCGGTCGGGCGCCCCGTCGATTCTCCATTTTCCGTCGAAAAAATCCGGCGGGAAAAAATATCCGTTGAAGAAAGTTTGACGAACGCCTTCCTCCCGCCGGAGCGGGCGATGCCTTCACGATGGAAACGGCCGTTGAGCGGCGACCGCTTCAAGCGGCGGCCTCCCACCGGCGAGGAACGCTCGGCACCCGGGCCCGAGCCGGGGCATAAGCCGGCCTCGGAGCGGTCAGGACGTCCCGCAGAGTTTGCCTCAGGTATTTCACTTCGGCCTCCAACTCCTCCAGTCGCTCGTTCTTATCGACCACCACCTGCCGGAACAGGTCCTGCTCGGCCAGCCTCCGTTCCAGTTCATCCCTTTCTTGTTCGTTGTCGCTCATGGCGACTCTCCTTTTCCTCTTGTTGGGGGCGGGTCTTAGACTCGTCCCTACGACCGCGCTAGCGGAAGTGCCGCGTGGGAGCGGCCGTAAAAAATACAATCCCCCGCAAAATAAAAAACCCACCGCCGGTCGGGCGGTGGGCGCTTTGTCGGATTCGTTCGTTCGGTTACTGCTTGATCAACCGGCCTCCGTTCCGCAAAGCGCCCGCCGCCCATGGGCCCAATAGGCCATGGAAAGCGCGCAACGCTTGGAAATGCGGACCGTGGTTTTCATAACGTCGATAGTTTAAATCATTCCGCTTGAACCGTCAAGTCCACCGACGAAAAACCCCCTCCCACCTTCCTTTCGGTGGGAGGGGGTTGGGCTAAAGCCCGATCACTTCGAGCTGTGGGTCTTGTTCCCTTTCTCTTCCAGAACCGCCTGGGCGGCGGCCAGACGGGCCACCGGCACGCGGTAGGGACTGGCCGAGACGTAGTTGAGGCCGATGCGGTGGCAGAACTTGACGGACGACGGGTCGCCGCCATGCTCGCCGCAGATGCCGCACTTCAAGTCCTTGCGGGTCTTGCGGCCGTCCTTGACCGCCATTTCCATGAGCTTGCCCACGCCGGTCTGGTCCAGGGTGCCGAACGGGTCGTCGGTGAATATCTTCTTATCCATGTAGACCTTCGTGAACTTGCCCGAATCGTCCCGGGAGAAGCCTAGGGTCATCTGGGTGAGGTCGTTGGT
>PMLF01000100.1 GCA_003158755.1 Elusimicrobiota bacterium
GGCCGGGTCGGCCAGAGGTTGGCCGGGCCGGACGCGCGGCTCTCCCCGGCCACCGAAGCGGCACCGTCACGGTCGCGGAAAAGGCGGGCCGCGCAAGCTTTTCGTGCGGCACGCCGCGCGTTCGATGGCGGGGTTCTCCCGAAAGCCGCAGCCGCCCGCCACACTCCGCACACCGGACGACTCCACCGCCAGCGAAAAACGAGCCGCCTGGACCGGCGCATGATTTTCGTGCCGGGCCGGGCGGCGGCCTTGTCTCTCCCCCGGACGATACAGGGCGGGGGTTTTCATCCGAGCGCCCCGGCATCCTCCATCCATCCCGGAAGGATGGATCAGCGCCGGGGGTTTGTTTCTCCTTCGGCGGGACCAACTTCTTTCCTTCCGCGCGGGATGCCTTCCGGTTTTTCCCGGCGGCGTCATCCGAATTCCAGGGACGACGCCACGGCTCCGGGGTTTTTCAATCGCGGGCGCGGCCCGCTTCTTTCCCATCCGCCGGACGACGGATCAGCGCCGGGATTCCATCCCCGCGCGTCCGGCTTCCTTCCTTCCTTCCGCGCGGGACGCCTTCCGGTTTTTCCCGACGGCGTCATCCGAATTTCAGGGACGACGCCACGGCTCCGGGGTTTTCCAATCGCGGCGCGGCCCGCTTCTTTCCCATCCCGAACGGACGACAGCCCGGATCATTCCTGAGCGCGGCGGCATCCATCCCATCCGCCGGACGACGGATCAGCGCCGGAGGTTCCATCCTGACGGATCTCCCGGCGGCTCCCGTCCTTTCCATCCCGGCCGGGACGACGCGGACCGGACCGTCCTGGGGCGCGGCGGCGGCAGCCGTCCGATCCTGGACAACGACACGGCTCTGGCGTCCAGAACGACGGACGCGGTCCGCTTCCTTCCGAAGCCAAACAGGACGATCCGTCGTCGTGATGACGATGACAGCGCGTCGTCTGTCTCTCTCTTCTCCTGTCTGTCTCTCTGTCTCTGCGCGTGGCTGTCTATAGCGGGCAACAAAGTGCCCCCCGCGCTGGACGACATCGGAAGCATGGGGGGCACGAACTCAAAAAAACGCGACCCCACCCTGGCCCTCCCCAAGGGGAGGGGATTTTGGGCGGCCGTCCGGCCGTGGCAGGACTAGAGCGCGTTCGGGCACCCCCCTCTACATCCATCCCAGTGGGGGAGGCCATTCAAGGCCTCCCCCCTATGCACCAACGAGGCCGCTCGATCCCAAGGTGGGCCGCACGTTGTATTCCCCGGTCATGCGATAGTTTTCCCAGTAGTCATGTGATATATTGGTGCAGGTAAGGTCGACTGTTGGCGGCCGTGCTATTTGCTCCACCAATTTTTTTACCGAAATCCTATCCCGGAATAGGGGTCTGGCTTCGCTATGAGGTCGGGCCCTTTCTGTTTGTCATTGAGAGCCCATTCCCCTTGTCCATCCTCGTCAGTTGTCAGAATTTATCCAAAAGCTTCGGCCCCCGGCCATTGTTCGAAGGCCTTTCCCTCGGCCTATTCGAAGGAGAGCGCACGGGACTGATCGGCCCCAACGGTTCGGGCAAGTCCACTTTGTTGAAAATCCTCGCGGGAAAGGAAACACCCGACGGAGGAATCTTGTCGCCCCGTCGAGGGCTCCGCGTGGGATACCTGCCCCAGCAGGACCGGTTCGAGGGCTCCCATGAGGATTTGACCGTCCGGGAAGAATTGGTCCACGCCCTCAAAGGCCTAAACCTGGAAGATTACGAAGTGGACATTCGCGTGGAAGCCGGGATGGAAGAGTCGGGTTTCACGAACCCCGATCAACGGGTGGACACGCTTTCCGGCGGATGGAAGAAGCGCTTGGCCATACTCGCCCAGGTCCTTCGGGAGCCGGACCTGCTGCTCTTGGACGAGCCCACCAATCATTTGGACATGGACGGCGTGCTCTGGCTGGAGGGGTTCCTCTCCGGCCTGACCTTTTCCTTTTTAGTCGTCACTCACGACCGGCGGTTTTTGGAGCGGGTGTGCAACCGCATCATCGAGTTGAACAAGCGGTACCCCGAGGGGCACTTCAGCAGCCCGGGCAACTACAGCCGGTTTCTCGAAAACCGCGAGGACCTCTTCAGCGCGCAGGCGGCGAAAGAGGATTCCCTGCGGAACATCGTCCGCCGGGAGATCGAATGGCTCCGCCGGGGACCCAAGGCGCGCACCACCAAACAGAAAGCTCGCATCGACCGAGCCGGCGAATTGATCCAGGACTTGGGCGAGTTGTCCTTTCGGAACGCCCAGACCCGTTCCGTGGAGATCGATTTTTCCAGCAGCGACCGCAAAAGCAAAAGCCTGGTGGAGGCCGTGAAGGTGGGGAAAAGCCTGGGCGGTCGCAGGCTCTTCGGTCCCTTGGACCTCCGTCTCGGGCCCGGCGACAAACTGGGGCTCCTCGGAGAAAACGGCAGCGGGAAGAGCACACTCCTCAAGATCCTTTCGGGCCACCTGAAACCGGACGCCGGCGCGATGAAATGGGCCGACCGGCTTCAAATCGTGACCTTCGATCAGCACCGGGAGCAGCTGGACATGGCCATGCCCCTCCGCAAAGCCCTGTGCGAGTCCGGAGAGCACGTACAATTCCGGGGCTCGGCCGTCCATGTCGTCGCCTGGTCGGAACGGTTCCTCTTCCGCAAGGAGCAATTGGACACGCCGTTGGGCCGGCTGTCCGGGGGGGAACAGTCCCGGGTGCTGATCGCCCGGCTCATGCTCAAGCCCGCCGATTTGCTGCTCCTGGACGAGCCCACCAATGACTTGGACATCCCTTCCTTGGAAGTGCTGGAGTCCAGCCTCCAGGAGTTCCCCGGCGCTCTCGTGCTCGTGACCCATGACCGCCACATGCTCGACCGGGTCACCCGCGGGCTCCTTTCTCTCGACGGAAAAGGGAACGCCCGATATTTCGCGGACCTCTCCCAGTGGGAGGATTGGAAATCGGAACGGGACCAATCTCCCCCGGAGCCGGAGAAGGAAATGCCGGTTCCAAAAGAGCCCAAGCCCGCGCTTACCGCCAAGGAGTCCAAGGAATTGGTCAACATGGAAGCGACCCTTCGCGAGGCCGAGGAAGCGGTTGCTCGGGCGCGATCGTCCATGGAAGACCCCGCCCTGGCGACGGACGCGGCCGAGTTGATGAAACGCCAGGAGATCGTCGACGCCGCTGAACGGAAAATCGCGGCGCTGTATAAGCGGTGGGAAGAATTGGAATCCCACCGGGCATCCTCCGGCTGAAAAAAGGAAGACCCCTATGACTCTCAACCAACGACCGACGGAAGGCGAACGGCGATTTTACGCCGGCCAGGCCGTCGACCCGTCGCCCCGCATCCGCCTCGAAGACGGTAGTTCGGAACTGACCATGCGGGTCATGGACCTCGTGAGCCCCATCGGCATGGGCCAGCGCGGATACATCGTGGCGCCCCCGGGTTCCGGGAAGACGACGATCCTCAAGCATCTCTGCCACGCCGTGGCGAAGGGCCGTCCCGAAATCAAACTATACTGCCTCCTCATCAACGAACGGCCGGAAGAAGTGACGGATTTCAAACGGGGGGTGACGGCCGACGTGCGCGCCTCTTCGTCGGACGAGAGCTACGACCACCACGTGCAAATGGCGGTAGCGCTCATGCGGCAAGCTGTCGACGAAGCGGGTTCGGGCCAAAACGTGATGATCGTCGTCGATTCCCTGACGCGCCTGGCGAGGGTCCACAACGCCCAGCGCAGGCCGGGGGGCCGGACGATGTCGGGCGGCGTGGATTCGGGGGCGCTGGAGATCCCCCGCCGCATCTTCGGCGCCGCCCGTAAGATCGAAAACGGCGGCTCCCTGACCATCCTCGCCACGATCCTGACGGAAACCGGAAGCCGGATGGACGACGTCATCTACGAGGAGTTCAAGGGNNGGGCACCGGCAACATGGAACTGGTCCTCTCCCGGGAAATCTCGGGTTTGAGGATTTTCCCCGCCGTCGACATCAAGAAGAGCGGCACCCGGAAAGAGGAGTTGTTGCTGGAGCCCTCCGAGCTGGAGGCGGTCCGGAAGATGCGCCGCGGCCTCGCCGATTTCACCCCCGTCGACGCCGCCCGCGAACTCGTCGATCAGTTGAAAAGCTTTCCCACCAACAAGGAATTCCTCTCCGCCGTCGCCAAGTCATAATTCCATTCAGAGTAATGAGAAAAACCGCTCGTGTTGAGCTTGTCGAAACACGAGCGCCCGTCGGAGGAAACCGTTCATCCTTCGACAAGCTCAGGATGAGCGGACCATTGGCGACAGTCGCTTCGACCCTTTTCGGAAATCACGGATTCCCCGCCGCGACGGCGCTTCGTTTGATGAAGGTTCCGTTCTGAAATTCCTCGAAGGCCCGCCGGAGCTCAGCCTGGGTGTTCATCACGATCGGCCCGTACCAGGCGACCGGTTCCCTCAGCGGTTTCCCGGATACGAGCAAAAACCGCACCGGCTTTTTGGCGGCGGAGATCAACACCGTGTTTCCGCCCGGACGGTACAGCACGACGTCCCCTTCCCGGCAGGAGCACGGCCTTTCCATGTCGAAGTAGTTGCGTCCGACCTCGTCCCGGTTGAACGGGTCGGAACTTGGATCGAAGCTTCCTTCCCCTTCCACCACGTAGGCGAAGACCGTGTGGCCCGGAGCGATGGCGTGAGCGAACGTTTTTCCCGGCGGCAGGGAAACGTCGATGTATTCCGGACCGGCGGCGATGTCCGTCACGGGTCCCTTCGCGCCGGCGACGTCGCCGGCGATCACCCGCACCGTCGCGCCCTCCGGCGTGATCACTTTTGGAATTTGATGTTGTTTGACGTCCCGGTAGCGGGGGTCGGTCATTTTCTCCCGTGCGGGGAGGTTGGCCCACAGCTGAAATCCCCACATCGCCCCCTTGCGGGTTCCCTTCGGCATTTCCTGGTGGATGATGCCGCTGCCNNACGTAGGTGATGGTTTCAATCCCGCGATGAGGGTGCCACGGGAACCCGGCGAGATAGTCCGCCGGTTTGTCGCTGTGAAAGCAGTCGAGGAGGAGGAACGGGTCCAACTCGGGAACTTCGTGAAATCCAAAGGCGCGGTTCAAGTGGACCCCCGCGCCTTCCAGGGTGGGGATGCTCTTCCAAACTTTCTTGATGTTTCGTACGGATTGAGACGATGTCATGACGAACTCCTGTGAAAAAAATCCCTCACCAGAGCTTGGGCAAAGGTTTTCCAGTTTCGAGAAGCGTTTGCAGGCTGGAGAGCACCTTGCTTGGGCCAACCGTGGGTGATCCTCTTCAGCTTAATAACGTTCGTGGGAACGTTTTGTTCCTGGGAAAATTTGGGGGAGAGAACCCTTGATTTTGGAATGGCCTGGGACAATAATGGTCGTGACGTTCCTATGGATTGGAAACACCGAGGGGTTGGACCGTGAGACCACGGCCGACCCCCTTTTTTTTGGGAGACCTTCGAAATGCGGTTGAAAGTTCAAGCCAAACTCTCCCTCCTAGTCGCCCTTCTCTTGGGCGTGTTCCTGGCTGGAATGGTTTGGCTGAAGCTTTCTCAGGCGAAGATGGACGGCGTCCTCCTCCGGGACGAAACGAGCGAGAGGAGCCGGGATTTCGATCAAGTCCTTGAAACGCAGAGCGCACCCCTCAAAGCGCTGGTCGTCAATTTTCGGGGTCGCGACGACCTGGCTCGGTTCGTTCGGACGAGGGACACGCGTTGGTCCTCCGCCAATCTCGGCGGCCTCCTTCCGGCGAGGGCCGACGCCGTTTGGGTATACGATCCCGATTTTTCCGTCTCCTATTCCTCCAACGACCTCTCGTCCTCCGCCCTCAGGGAGCTGCCCGTCCCCCGCGCCGCTTTCCATCAACGGTTCCGCCAGGTCCGTTTCTGCTCGTTCTTCGTCGATCTTCCCCAGGGGATGATGGCCGTTTACGGCGCCGGCCTCCGTCCCGCCTCCGACGCCTTGAAGAAGACGTCGCCTCGGGGATATTTCTTCGTCGGACGCCTCTGGACGAGGAAAGCGCTCAAAGACCTGGCGAAATCTACCGGAAGAAAAATCGACATCGTCACATTTCCCTCCCTGGCGCCGGAAAATACGGCGCGCCTCCTGACCTTCCAAAAACCATTGCTCAGTTGGAACGGCGTCCCGCTGGCGTGCCTCCGGATTCAAGTCAAGCGTCCCGTTTTCGGGACGCTTGATCGGTTGTCCCGGCGGCGATTCGCTCAATACTTGCTGGCGGGCCTGATCTTGTTGGTCCTCCTGGTCTATTTCCTTTATCGGTGGGTGGGCAGGCCCTTGAGCGTCGTTTCCAAATGCCTGGACGCCGAGGATCCCTCCCTGGTCCGCGTCCTTCAGGACGATCCGACGGAGTTCGGCCACATCGCCCGGTTGATCGGACGCTTCTTTTCGCAGAAGGCGGACCTGGTCCGGGAGATCGGCGAACGGAAGCAGGTCGAGGAGGCCCTCCTTCTGGCCAAGGAAGCGGCCGACTCGGCCAATAAGGCCAAGAGCCTGTTCCTGGCCAATATGTCACACGAGATCCGCACGCCCATGAAC
>PMLF01000126.1 GCA_003158755.1 Elusimicrobiota bacterium
GCTCTGGCCGACGGCGCCCGAGAGGGCGGATTGAAGTTTTAATAAATTAGCTATCGGCTGTCAGCGGTCAGCTGTCAGCGAATGCGCTTTAGGTGTCTTGGTTTGGCTGATAGCTGAACGCTGATCGCTGAACGTTTTTTTAAAGGAGTTTTTAGTGGCTCGCATCGACCCGGATGGTTTGGATATCGGCAAAGAGACGGTCGTTTCCATCAATCGCGTCGCGAAAGTGGTGAAGGGCGGAAAGCGGTTCTCCTTCAGCGCGCTCGTGGTCGTGGGCGACGGCGCCGGGCACGTGGGGGCGGCGATCGGCAAGGCCAAGGAAGTCCAGGCCGCCATCCAGAAGGCCGTAAGCCACGCGAAGAAATGCCTCATCAAGGCGCCTCTCGTCAAGGCCACCATCCCTCACGAAATCATCGGCGTGTTCGGTGCGGGCCGGGTGCTGTTGAAGCCCGCCGCCCCCGGCACGGGCGTCATCGCGGGGGGGTCCGTCCGGGCCGTCTTGGAAGCGGTGGGCGTCAAGGACGTGCTCACCAAATCGCTCCGAAGCTCGAATCCTTTCAATGTCGTGTACGCCACCATCGAGGCGTTGAAAAATCTTCAGACGAAAGAAGAGGTGGCGAAAATCCGCGGGAAGGTATCCACTCCCGCGTAAGGGTTTGAAATTTTTGACACATGGAGAGGAATCAAATGTTAAGACTGGGATATTTGACGCCCGCCCCGGGTTCGCGGCACCGCCGGAAAGTTGTCGGCCGAGGTGAAGGTTCCGGCCACGGCGGTAAAGGGTCCACGCGCGGATTCAAGGGGCAAACCGCCCGTTCCGGCGATCGATCCATGCGGCCCAGCTTCGAGGGCGGCCAGATTCCTCTGGTGCGCCGGATCCCCAAGCGCGGTTTCAACAACAACACCTTCAAAAATTTCCATGAAACCGTCAACGTCGGCGATCTGGAAGCGGTTTTCGCCGCCGGCGCCGAGGTGAACATCGAGACGATGAAGAAAGCGCTCTTGGTCCGTCGGAGCCTGCCCGTCAAGATCTTGGGCGACGGAGACTTGACGAAGAAGTTCTCCGTCACTGCCCACGCTTTTTCCGGGTCGGCCAAGTCCAAGATCGAGAAGGCGGGCGGTTCCGTCACCCTCCTCCCCGGACGTCCGGTCCAGGTCAAAGGCCAGGGCGCCAAGAAGTAAATGAGATCTTTCGCCGATATCTTCCGCATTCCGGACCTGCGCAAGCGGGTGTTGATCACCCTGGGGATCCTGTCGATTTACCGCGTCGGCGTGGCGATCCCCATCCCCGGGATCAACGCTCAAGCGTTGCAGGCTCTCTTTGCGAAACAGTCCAACACCCTCCTGGGGTTCCTGGACGTCTTCTCCGGCGGGGCGCTGTCCCGATTTTCGATCTTTTCCATGGGCATCATGCCCTACATCAACGCCTCGATCATCATGAGCCTCCTGCAGGGAGCCCACGTCATCCCGGCTTTGGACCGGATGGCGAAGGAGGGTGAGACGGGGCGCAAACGCCTAAACCAGATCACCCGATACTTCACGCTGTTCCTCGGCGTCGTCCAGTCCTTCGGGCTCACCACGCTGATTACGCGTATCCCCATCGCGGGGGACTTGCCGGTGGTCCGGGACGCCAACGCGATGTTCTATTTCGTAACGATCTTGACCCTCACCACGGGAACCATTTTCGTGATGTGGATGGGCGAGCAAATCACTGAGCTCGGGATCGGTAACGGTACCTCCCTGATTATTTTCACCGGGATCGTCGACCGTCTGCCGTCGGCGGTCAAGAACGTGGTGGCCGAAGTTTTCCAACTCCAGCAGCGGTCGATCCTGGAAGTCGCGCTCCTGGTCGCCTTCGTCCTCGTGGTCATGGGTTTGGTCGTGTGGCTGGAGACCGGCCAGCGGAAGATCCCGGTGCAGTACGCCAAGCGGATGGTGGGACGGAAGATGTACGGCGGCGCCAGTACGTTCCTCCCCCTCAAAGTGGACCAGTCGGGCGTGGTGGCGGTGATCTTCGCGGTTTCCATGCTGTCCGTTCCCGTGACGGCGGCGTCGTTCGCGTCCCACACGGGGTGGGCGGGATTCGTCAACCGTTGGTTCAATCGTCAGAACGGCGTGTATGAGTGCGTTTACTTTTTGCTGATCATTTTCTTTTGTTTCTTTTACAATTCGGTCCAGTTCAACCCCGATGACGTGGCCGACAATTTGAAAAAGTGGGGCGGGTTCGTTCCCGGTATTCGTCCGGGGGCACCGACGGCCCAGTACATCCAGACCATTTTGGAAAGGATCACCCTCGGAGGCGCCATCGCCGTCGCGACCTTGGCGGTCCTCCCTGATATCCTCCGAAAGTTTTTCAACGTGCCGTTCTATTTCGGTGGAACTTCGCTCCTGATCCTGGTGGGCGTGGCCCTCGACACTGTGGGACAACTGGAAGCGAAGCTGATCATGCACCACTACGAGGGGTTCTCCAAGGAAGGAAGAGTCAAAGGCCGCTGGTTCAACGTCGGCGCCACTAGATAAGGAGGCTTCTTATGAGAATCGTCCTCTTAGGGGCGCCGGGCGCCGGCAAGGGCACTCAGGCCAAGCGCATCAAGGAAAAGTACGCCGTTCCCCACATATCCACCGGGGATATTTTTCGGGCGGAGATGGCGGCGGGTTCCGATTTGGGTCTCAAGGTCCAGGAATACGTGAAATCCGGTCGACTCGTTCCCGACCAGCTCGTCGTGGACATCGTGTCCGGACGGCTGTTGAAAGACGATTGCTCCAAAGGGTTCCTTCTCGACGGATTTCCTCGGACCGCCGGGCAGGCCGAAGCTCTGGACAGCATCCTGGCCGCCCAGGGCAAACCGCTCGACGAAGTTCTTTACTTGAAGCTTTCGGAATCGGAAGCGGTTAACCGTCTTTTGAACCGAGCCAAGACCGAAGGGCGCGCCGACGACACGCCGGAGACCATCAAGAAGCGGATGACGGTCTTCAACGATTTGACCGAGCCCCTCATTTCCTATTACCACGCGGAGGGGATGTTGGAAACCATCAACGGAGACGGCCCGATGGACGAAGTGACCGCCGCCGCATTCGCCGTTCTGGACAAGATCAAAGGTTAGCGTGGCTCGGCGGGTTGAGCCCAAGTCTCCGGCGGAACTGGACAAGATGCGCCAAGCCGGACGCATCGCGGCCCGAGTCCTCGTCGAACTGGGGAAGCTCGTCCGGCCCGGCGTTTCGACGAAAGACCTGGACCGGGCGGCCGAGCGGATGATTCGCGAGGCCGGGGCGGTCCCGACGTTCCTCGGTTACCGAGGATACCCGGCGTCGATCTGCGCGTCCCTGAATGAAGAAGTGGTCCACGGGATCCCGGCGGCGAAGAGGGTTCTCCGCGACGGGGACATCGTCAGTTTGGATTTGGCCGCGACGTTTCAAGGGTTCGTCGGGGACACGGCGGCCACCTTCGCGGTGGGAACGATTTCGGGCGAAGACCGGCGGCTGATGGATGTCACCGTCGCTAGCCTGGAAAGAGGCATCGAACGGATGCGGGCCGGGAACCGGTTGGGGGACGTGTCCAACGCGGTCCAAGTTTGCGCCGAGGCCGCCGGTTTCGGCGTGGTGCGCGACTATGTGGGGCACGGCATCGGCCGCCAGATGCACGAAGAGCCCGCGGTCGCCAATTACGGAACGGCCGGGACGGGTTTGCGGTTGGAAGTCGGGATGACGCTGGCGTTGGAGCCCATGATCACGGCGGGTTCGTGGAAGACGAAAGTGCTGCCCGATGGATGGACGGTAGCGACTCAGGACGGGAGCCGCTCCGCCCACTTCGAGCACACCGTGGCGTTGACGGAAGCGGGCCCCGAGATCCTGACCAAAGGATTTTAATCGAAGGAAAAAGTAAAAAGGTAAAAGGAAAAAGTAAGGAAGGGAAACGGAATGCAAATGGATTTCCTTACTTTTGCCTTTTTACTTTTACCTTTTGCCTTCGCCGTTGGAATGGAGTCTGAATGACCAAGGAAGACAAGATCGAAGTCGATGGGAAAGTGGTGGAACCGCTTCCCAACGCGATGTTCCGCGTGGAAATCGAAGGGGGCCACAAGGTGTTGGCCCATATCTCCGGAAAGATGCGCATGCACTACATCAAGATTTTGACGGGCGACAAGGTTCGAGTCGAGCTGTCCCCCTACGACCTCACGCGGGGTCGGATCACGTACAGAGAAAAGTAGCTTTCCGCTGTCAGCGATTAGCTGTCAGCCAAGAAAAAATAAAGGTTTAGCTGAAAGCTGAAAGCTGACAGCTTCCTGCTAAAGAGGTTTTATTTATGAGAGTCCGATCTTCCGTGAAGCCCCGTTGCGCCAAGTGCCGCGTTCTTCGGCGTAAGGGGCGAGTGTACGTCCTCTGCAGCAACCCTCGCCACAACCAGCGGCAGGGCTGAAGAAATTTTTTACCGTAGGAGCGGGCCTGAGACCCGCCCCTAATGGATGTCGTTCTCGACTTACGCCTTGATTTGATTATGGGAGGTTCGTGATGGCGCGTGTGGCAGGCATTGATTTACCTAAGCACAAGCGAGTGGACGTGGCTCTTCGATATATTTATGGGATCGGGGAGCATCTGGCCGAAATCGTTTGTGAAAGCACCAACGTCAACCCCGCCACGAGGGTGAAGGACTTGACGGACTCCGAGATCGGGCGCATCAACGCCGAGATATCCAAGACCTATAAAGTGGAAGGAGATTTGCGGCGCGAGGTCCAAGGGAACATCAAGAGGCTGATGGAGATTGGATGTTACCGGGGTTTGCGGCATCGCCGGAGCCTACCGGTCCGCGGTCAGCGGACCAAGTCTAACGCCCGCACGCGTCGCGGTCGCCGGAAGACCGTCGGTTCCGCCAAGCAGGCCGCGCCGGCTACAGCAGCGAAAGCATGACGCCGAGACGCCGAGACGCTGAGACACCGGGAAAAGGGGAAAAGATTCTGGTTTTTGGTTTTGTCGCGGCGTCACGGCGTCACGGCGTCACGGCGTCGAGAAGTTAACGGAGGATCACTTTTATGGCAGATACCGAGCAAAACAAAAATACGGAGAAACCCGCGGCGCCCGCCGGAAAACCGGCCGCTCCCGCCGGCAAGGCGAAGAAGAAGATCTGGCGCGACATCACTTCCGCCAAAGTTTACATCCAGTGCACGTTCAACAACACGATCGTGAGCATCACGGACGACCGGGGGAACCTCGTCGTTTGGTCCACCGCCGGGAGCTCCGGGTTCAAGGGGACCAAGAAGGGCACGCCCTTCGCCGCGCAGATCACCGCCGACGCGGCCGCCAAGAAGGCCGTCGCCTTGGGCGTCAAGCAGGTGTCGGTTTTCGTGAAGGGCCCCGGATCGGGCCGGGAGACGGCTATCCGGGCGCTGCAAGGGGCGGGGTTGATGGTCACCTCCATCAAAGACGTCACGCCCATACCGCACAACGGTTGCCGACCGCCGAAAGCGCGGAGAGTCTAAACTAGCTTTCAGCTGTCAGCGGTCAGCTTTCAGCTATGGCGAGAGACAAAAAGACTTAAAGACTTATGGTTCAGCTGATCGCTGAACGCTGAATGCTAAGGAGAAACTTGTGGCTAGATACATTGGACCTGTGTGCCGGCTTTGCCGCCGCGAAGGCGTGAAACTGATCCTAAAAGGCGACCGCTGTTTCGGAAAGTGCCCCATGGACAAGGAAGCCGTCCCGCCGGGACAGCACGGCCATGCGCGGGCCGCCAAGCCGACCGAATACGGCAAACGTTTGCGGGAAAAACAGAAAGCCCGCCGGTTCGTCGGCGTTTTGGAGCGCCAGTTCCGGCGAATGTTCGACGCCGCCTCCCACGCCAAAGGGAACACGGGCGAGAACCTCCTGCGCTTGATGGAGACGCGGCTCGATAACGTGGTCCGCCGCCTCGGCTTCGCCCAGAGTCCGCGAAACGCCCGCCAGCTCGTCTTCCATGGACACGTTTCCGTCAACGGCCGCCGCGTCGACGTCCCTTCTTACCAAGCGCAGCCGGGCGACGTCGTCACCGTCCAAGAAGGCCTCAAGGGGAACGTCACTCTCAGCCGTTCGTTGCAGTCCCAGCTTCAACGGGGTCTACCCGGTTGGCTGGAATGGGACCCGAGCCTCCCGGACGCCGTGAAGAAGTTGAGCGAATCCCAAACCATGGCGGACGGCGGCGTCCTGGGCGGAAAGGTGAAACAATGGCCGGCGCGGGAGGAGATGTCCTTCCCGGTCAACGAGCAGTTCATCGTCGAACTCTATAGCAAATAGGCAGTACGGGCGAACGCGGGTTTTCCAGCGGCCTGAACATTTTCCAGGAGGAATTTCAAACAATGACGACCACGACCGGTTTGGTGTTGCCCCAAAAGCTGGAGGCGGACTCCACGAACACCGCCATCTACGGGAAGTTCGTCGCCGAGCCTTTCGAGCGCGGGTACGGCCACACGGTGGGCCATTCGCTGCGGCGGATACTTCTGTCGTCCCTGGAGGGGGCGGCGGTGACGGCGGTGCGGATCAAGGGAGCCCCCCACGAATTCTCGTCGCTGAAGGGTGTCCAAGAGGACGCAATCAATATCCTCCTCAATTTGAAAAAGATCCGTTTCAAGCCTTTCTCGTCCGGCCCCGAGCTCTTGAGCCTCAAGGTCAAGAAAGGCGGCCCCGTCAAAGCAAAGGATTTCGAGGACAATGCGAGCGTCGAAATACTGAACCCGAACCAAGTAATCGCCAACCTTGACGCGGGCGCCGAGCTGGATATGGAAATCGAAGTGTCCCGCGGCCGCGGGTACGTGCCGGCCGAGCGCCTGAAGCGCGAGGGTGCGCCCGTCAACACCATCCCGGTGGACGCCCTATTTTCGCCGGTGACGAAGGCCCACTACGAGGTGGAGAACGCCCGGGTGGGACAGATGACGGACTACGACAAGCTGATCCTCGAGGTCTGGACGGACGGCTCGGTGACGCCCCAGGAGGCGGTGACGAAGGCCGCGGTCATCCTGAAGGATTCCCTCCGCACGTTTCTGCCCGCCGAGGAGTCGTCGAAGGAAGCCGCCTTGGAGGGCTCCGCCGCCCATCCCGTCGAGACGCCGAGTCGGGTGAAAGACCTCCTGACCCAGCCGGTGGACATCATCGAACTCTCCGTTCGGGCGTCGAACTGCCTGAAAGCGGCCAAGATCAAGACCATCTCCGAACTCGTCGGAAAGACGGAAGAGGAGCTCCTCAATTTCAAGAACTTCGGCAAGAAGTCCCTGGACGAGATCGTCGACCGTCTGAAAGAGTTGGGCCTGTCCTTGGGCATGGAGATCAAACAATGAACACCCACGCCGGACGAAAGCTCGGCCGGCCCACGGGGGCGCGGTTCGCGATGATACGCAATCAGGCGGCGAGCCTCCTGAAGCACGAACAGATCCGTACGACCTACGCCAAGGCTCGGGAAGTGTCCCGTTTTACGGACGGCATCATCGCGGCGGCGAAAAAGAAGACGCTGCCCTCGTTGAGGGTGGTGGCCGCGGCTATTCCCGATAGGGATATTCGTAAAAAGATATATGATGTCCTCGTGCCGAGATATCAGGCGCGGCCCGGTGGAATGACCCGAGTCCTCCGTCTGGGAGCGAGGGACGGCGACAACGCCCAGATGGCCGTGGTCAAACTGGTCAGTTGATAAGGTAACGCTCCCGCGTCGTAGGGGAGGGTCTCGGACCCGCCCCCAACAAAATGGTTTCCGTTTTCCTTTTGTCTTGAAGTTGAGGGATCGATGTTCAACTACATTTTCAGCCTTTTCTCCAACGACATGGGCATCGACTTGGGGACGGCGAACACCTTGGTGTACGTGAAGGGCCAGGGGATCGTCCTGCGGGAACCCTCCGTCGTGGCCATCGACCGCGACACGCGGCGGCCCCTGGCCTTCGGCATCGAGGCCAAGCGGATGCTGGGAAAAACCCCGGCGAACATTTTTGCGGTGCGTCCCCTGCGCAACGGGGTCATCGCGGATTTCGAAGTGACACAGGAGATGATCAAATACTTCATCCGAAAAGTTCATAATCGCCGGAGTTTGCTCCACCCTCGCGTCGTGATCGGGATTCCCTCCGGCATTACCGAGGTGGAAAAGCGGGCGGTTAAGGAATCGGCGGAGCAGGCAGGAGCTCGTGAAGTGTTCTTGATCGAGGAGCCCCGGGCCGCGGCCATCGGGGCGGAGATGCCAATTTCCGAACCGTCGGGGAACATGATCGTGGACATCGGCGGCGGAACTTGCGAAATCGCAATTATCTCCCTCGCCGGCATCGTCTTCAGCCGCAGCCTGCGGGTGGGCGGGGACGAAATGGATGCCACCATCATCGCCCACATGAAGCGTGCCTACAACATGATGATCGGTGAACGCACCGCAGAAGAAATCAAGATTCGCATCGGCTCCGCGTTTCCGCTG
>PMLF01000031.1 GCA_003158755.1 Elusimicrobiota bacterium
GGCGACGTGATCTATGCCGATCCGCTGATCGGTAAGGACGGCAATGCGGTCGAGGGCCAGTACCGGCTGCGGCAGTTGCCGGAAGTTTCCGGCGCCATGGTGGTGATGGATCCCTGGACCGGCCGCGTACTGGCGATGGTCGGCGGATTCTCGTTCGACCAGAGCCAGTTCAACCGCGCCACCCAGGCCAAGCGCCAGCCGGGGTCCACCTTCAAACCCTTCGTCTGGCTGGCGGCCCTGGACTCGGGACTCACCGCCGCCACCGTCGTCAACGACTATCCCATCGCGTTCACCGACCTCACCACCCATCCCCGGCTGGTGGCCGAAGCCACCGATTACGCGACCCTCCGGGAGATGGTGACGGGCTACTACACTCCCGAAATTTTGGAAATCAAAGAAAAGAAACCGGAAGATTACGTGGACCCCATCTGGTCCCCCCAAAACTGGGACAAGGTCTTCCTGGGCCCGTTGACCTTGCGGCGGGGACTGGCCCTTTCCCGGAACCTCGTCAGCGTGCGATTGATCGACCGGGTGGGGCCCAGGACGGTGGTCGACCTGGCGAAGAAATGCGGGATCCAAAGCCCCCTGGACCCCGTGCTCTCCCTGGGCCTCGGCGTCTCGGTCGTCACCGTCGAGGAGATGACCAGCGCTATGGGCACCTTCGCCAACAACGGCACCCACATGGACCCCTTTTCCGTGACCCGCGTCGTCGAGCGGGACGGCACGGTGTTGGAGGACAACACCCCCGTCGGCTCCGTGGCCGTCAACCCCCAAAGCAACTATTTGATTGTGCGCCTCATGCAGGCGGTGATCCAGGAAGGCACGGGGCGGTACGCGCTATCCCTGGGTCGGCCCGTCGCCGGAAAGACCGGCACCACCCAAGACCTTCGGGATTTATGGTTCATGGGCTACACGCCGGACCTGGTGGCGGGCGTGTGGCTGGGTTACGACGATTTCCAGTCCATGGGCAACAAGATCACCTCCGCGGGCGTGACGGTGCCCTTCTGGACCGAGTTCATGCGGGAAGCGGGCAATTACATCCCCGTGAGGGATTTCCCCGTGCCGCCCGGCATCGTCTTCGCGAAG
Organism: Elusimicrobiota bacterium; assembly: GCA_003158755.1. GTDB lineage: Bacteria > Elusimicrobiota > Elusimicrobia > FEN-1173 > FEN-1173 > FEN-1173. The sequence goes on from PMLF01000031.1 coordinate 1,087, forward strand.
ATCGATTCCGATTCGGGGCTCCTGGCTCTGCCCACCACCCGCCATGTGGCGCTGGAAGCGTTCAAGGCCGGAACCGTTCCGACGGAGTTCGCCCCCGAGGTGCCCGAAGAGGAAGAACGGGCCGGGCCGGAGGTCACCGAATGAAAAGGAAGAGACTCCTCCTCGCCGCGATCTGCTTGATTCCCTTTTCCGCTCAGGCGGCTCGGACGAAAAAGATCGTACCTCCGGAAGAAACGCCTCCCGTATTCCACGTTCCGATGGGGACCACCTCCACGCCCCTGCCCGCCGAGGTGACGCTCACCCTTCTCAAGCGTTTCCAAAGTTACAACAGCGACGTCTCCGAAGACGGGGACGTCTTCGACCCCCTGATCCACTCGCCCAAGTCGGTCCGTTTCTCTCCCGACGGGAAAACCTTTTATGTGAATTGCCTGGAAGGAAAGACCACCCTCGTTTACGACGCGTCGACGCTCAAACGCACGGCGGTCATCGAACACCGCTTCGACGCCGCCGACGCCGCCCTTTTCTCGACGGACCCGCTCTTCCCCGTCGACCGGCCTAACGCGAACGTTTTCTCCGGCTCGCCGGTGGAAAGCGATTTCACCCACGGCGGTCGCTATCTATGGATCCCCTATTACCATCGCAGCTACGACAAGAATTCCGAGCAACCCTCCGCCGTGGCCGCGGTCGACACCCGAACCAATCAAGTGGCAGGCGTGTGGCCGACGGGCATCCTGCCCAAGATGATCGCCGCCTCCCCCGACGGCCGTTGGCTGGCCGTCACCCATTGGGGAGACAACACGGTGGGATTGATGGACGTCTCCTCGGACAACCTGAAAGCGGCCCATTACGTCCAACGGTTCGTCTCCGGACACCGGCTCAAGCCGTCTTTCAACACCACCGAGAAAGTGGACCGGGACCACGACTGCGGCAACTGCCTGAGGGGCACCGTCTTCACTCCCGACGGTCATTATTTGTTGGTGGCGCGGATGGGCGGGGACTGCATCGACGTTTTCGACACGGAGAACAAGACCGCGGTGGGGACGGTATCGGGGATGAAACCGAACATCCGGCACCTGCTTCTGTCCGGAGACGACCTGATATTGAGCGCGAACAAACCGGGCTGGGTTCAAAAGGCGTCGTTGAAGGAGATATTGGAAAAGAAGCTCGCCGCTCCGGGCAAGAATGTGGTTGTCGAGGACTGGGCCGGCGCCTACGTCGGTAAGGGCGCCCGGACTGTGGCCGCCACGGCCGACGGGAAATACATTTTCGCCTGCGTGAACGAAGAGAGCCGGGTCGTGGTCGTCCGCTCGTCGGACATGAAGGTGATCGCCTCGGTCCAGGCCGACTCGTTCCCGGTAGGAATGGATTTATCGAAGGATGGGAAGCGGCTGATCGTGACCTCTCAAGGGCGGAACCTCCAAGGGGGTCATTCGGTGATGGTCTTCGCCGTGGATTACGCTTCACCCTCCCCCGTTCAACCTCCTGCGGTTTCCACCGCCACCATCAACGGGGCGACCGTTATCCCCGCCGCCTCAACCGCGACCCCTTCTGGGAAATAAAGAATTCTTCTACCGCCCGTCGAGCAGCTTCCGGCAACAGTTTTTGGGTGCGCTTCATGGATTCCTTCGTCGACAAGCCCGATGAAATCTCTTTAAACGTCACGCCGTCCCGCCGATCCAGATTCCCTTCAACCCGTCCCGCCAAGACGATGACCGGCGCTCTTGGTCGACGGGAGCGCTCGATGACGCGTCCCACGGCTTTCCCCTCCATGGTCGTTCGATCCACCGCCCCCTCGCCGGTCAATACCAAATCCGATTCTTTCGCAGCAAGGTCGAACCCGACGGCGTCCAAAACGGCGTCCGCTCCCGAGACGAACCGGCCGCCTAAGACCGTCCAAATCCCCGCCGCCGCTCCTCCCGCCGCTCCCATGCGGGAGAGACCAAGTACATTTTTCCCGGTGGCCTTCTTCAAAACCGCCGCCCATCGACGAAGCCCTCGTTCCAGGCGGCGAACCGCGGTCGGCGACGCGCCTTTCTGAGGACCAAAAACCCGCGCCGCACCCCGGTCGCCGAGGAGAGGATTATTCACATCGCAAAGAACCGTTATCGGAGGAACTTCTGCCAAGCCCGAGAGATCGATCCTTTCAATTTCTTCCAAATCATTCCCGCGCGCCGGCCGGTTTAGAACCCGTCCACCCTTCAAAACCAACCGAGATCCCAATCCCTGCAACAGTCCCGCTCCTCCGTCGACGGTCGCGCTTCCGCCGACGGCGATCCACAGGGTTTTCGGTTTGGATTTCAACACCGCCTTGATCAATTCGCCGGTTCCATAGGTGGATGTTCGGAGGGGATTTCGTTCCAGGGGATTAAGCCGCCATAATCCGGACGCCTGGGCCAGTTCGAGCAGGGCGATCCTTGTTTTCGGAAACCACGTCCACTCCGCTCGGATTGGACGGCCCAAAGGATCGTGAACCCGGGTCCGGCGTCGTCGGCCGCCAAGGGCCCCGTAAAGGATGTCCGCGGTGCCCTCACCGCCGTCGGCGACGGGCAAAATTCGAATCGAGGTTTTCGGCAACGCCCGCCGAACACCGACGGCCATGAGGCGCGCCGATTCTTCCGCCGTAAGGCAGCCCTTGAATTTATCGGGGGATATCAGGATTTTCAGCTCGAGCTTCTTCCGCCAATCGATGTCATTGCGAGGAGAGAAGCGACGAAGCAATCGCACTTCCTCTTTGAAAAACCGAGATTGCTTCGTCACAAAAATCGCTCCTCGCAATGACGGTCCGGGGATTTCAGCCCCGTCTCACACTCGAAGATCGTTGAATCAAAGGATCCCTTCGAGGGCGTGGCTGACCATGCCGGACGGAACTTTGGGATAGAAATAGGTCGATTTGGGCGGCATCACTTTTCCCGCCGTCGCCACTTTCAGGACCTCGTTCACCGTGTTGGGCGCCAGGAAAAAGGCCCATCCCTGGTTCTTGTCGGCGTGGGCGACGGCCTCTTCGGGTTTTCGAGTGAAGAAAAAATCTTCTTTCCCAAGGCCGTCCAAGGCTCCGGCGTGGAGAACGGCCACGGCGAGCTTCGCGTGGGTCGTGCCCTTCAGGGCCGCCGGGATCGAGGTGAATTGGTATCGGTAGTATTTGCCCATCCGGTAAAGACCGACTTCCGATGGACTGGAGCCTTCCTCTCCCAGCATCAGGGGCCTCAAGGCTTTCAGTCCGGAGACGGGAATCAGCTTCCCCCATTTTTCAAGATGGACGAAGGCGCTCTTCTCTTTGGCCACCGATCGATGGGTGGGAAGGATCTCCAAGGCCGGGTCGCCCGACGGATCGAAAAGAGCCAGGACGTAATCGCAGGCCGGCGAAAGGTTTTTGCCCTTCGCCCATTCGCCGTAGGCTTTGGCCGTTTCGTACCGATGGTGCCCGTCGGCGATGACTACGGGGGCCTTCTTCAAGACGGTCCGGAGGCGTTCCAGCGCGGCAGGATCGGTTACCCGCCATAAGCGATGTTCGACTCCGGATTCGTCCTTGAAAGCCACCCACGGTTTCCCCTTCGCCGCTGACCTCAGCAGAGATATCCCTTTGTTCCCCCGGTCTTCGAAGAGGACCTGGATGGGGCTGGTCTGGACGCGTAGCGCCGTGAAAAGTTGGAAGCGGTCCGCTTTCGCCGTGGGCAGGGTCTTCTCGTGGGGGAAAACGCCCTTGCCCCAGGGAACGACCTTTAACGCGGCGAAAAATCCCAAGCGCGAAAGACGCCGCCCATCCGCCTGGGACTTGAAAACCGCCTCGTAGACGTAAACGGCCGGAACTTGGTCCCGCGACAGGACGCCTTTCTTCATCCAGGACCGCCAGGTGGCGGCGGCTTGGAGATATTTCGTATTTGGGTCGCCTCGTCGGTGCTCGACCCGAATGAAATTTAGAGGATCTTTTTTATACAAGGCGTTTCGAAGAGAGTCTGAAATGATGTCGTAGGGCGGGCATACCAATTTTGTCAAAGACTTCAACCGCGCGTCTCCGTAACGGAATGCGCGGAACGGAAGAAGGTCAGCCATGGAAACTCCTCGGAAGATGGAAGATTCGGATTAGAAAAAATTCAGCTTTAAACCACGCCCGGAAGCGAGGGCCTTCTCGTACACGAACGCCGCGGCGGCGACGTCCTGGACGGCGAGGCCGGTGGAATCGAACAGAGTGATTTCCGACGGAGTTTTCCGGCCGGGGATCTTTCCGGTGATGACCTCGCCCAAATCCCCGGCGATCCGCTCCGGAGCGAGAGCTCCCGTTTTGAGCGGGACGTTGACTTCGCCGGAATGGAACGCCTGTTCCCTTTTGTCCACCACCACGCGGGCGCGGGCGACGAGGGCGCTTTCGATCTCCTGTTTCCCGGGCGCGTCCGCGCCGATGGCGTTGACGTGGGTGCCGGGGCGGATCCATTCGTCTTTGACGGCGATCACTCGTCCCGGGGTGGTGGTGACGACGATCTCCGCGCGGCAGGCGTCCCGGACGCCGACGGGAGAAAAGCGGACGCCTTCCCGCGCCTGCGCGCGGCAAAACGCCTCCGCTTCTTCCTGATCTTTTCCCGCCACTAGGACCTCTTCGAAATGGAACATCGACGACAACGCCTGAAGCTGGGAGACGGCTTGACGGCCGCAGCCCACCAATCCCAGGATCCGGCTGTTCTTCAGCGCCATGTGTTTGGCGGCCACCGCTCCGGCCGCGCCGGTGCGTGAATCCGTCAACGACCCGCCGGCCATCAGCGCCAAAGGCATCCCCGTGGCGGGATCGTTCAACACGAAAACGGCGGCCACCGTCGGCAGACCTTTGGCGGGGTTGCCGGGGTGCGAGTTCACCACTTTGACCCCCGCATAGGGTTTCCCGGAAGCGGTCTTGGGGAGGTAGGCCGGCATGGAGCGCAAATCGCCGCCGAAATCTTTGAAATCCAAATACACCTTCGGCGGCATTTGGGCTTCTCCCCTCGCGAGGGAGGCGAACGCTTCCTCAACGAGAGGGATCGCCTCGGCGGGGGTCAGAAGTGATTTCACATCGGAGTCGGAGAGCCAGAGGATGTCCATTAGAGGTCCGATAAAGCCCCGTCGACGGCGGCCAAGGTGACCGCGACGTCCCGAGGAGTGTGGGCGATCGAGACGAACGCGGCTTCGAATTGGGAGGGGGGAAAATAGACCCCGCGCTTCAAGAGCCCGTGGAAGAACCGGCCGTAGGCCCGGGTATCGCAACGGGCGGCTCCGGCCAAGTCCTCGACGGGATCTTTCGTGAAAAAGACGGTGAACATGGACCCCAGGCCGTTCACGACGACGTCGACTCCGCGACGGTGGGCGGCCTCGTAAACCCCCTCGATCAAGGACAGCGCGAGGTCTTGAAGCTTTCGATAGGGATCGGTCCCAAAGAGGGCTTGGAGCGTTGCAATGCCAGCGGCCATCGCCACGGGATTGCCCGAAAGGGTCCCGGCCTGGTACACGGGGCCTAGAGGCGCCAATTGGTTCATGATCCGCGCCGGACCTCCGAACGCACCAACGGGAAAACCGCCGCCGATGATTTTTCCCAGGCAGGTCAGGTCGGGAGTGATCCCGAAAATCCCCTGAGCCCCTCCTTTCGAAAGGCGAAACCCCGTTATGACCTCGTCGAAAATCAGGATAGCCCCCTCCCGTTTCGTGATCCGGCGAAGGGCCGGCAGGAAATCCGGCCGGGGGACGACCACGCCCATGTTCCCCGCCACGGGTTCCACGATGACCGCGGCGATCCGCTTCCCGTGTTTTTGAAACAGGCGCTCCACGGCTCCGACGTCGTTGTAGGGCGCGACCAAGGTCAGGCGGGCGATTTTCAGCGGGACGCCCGCCGAGGATGGACGGCCCAACGAGAGAGCGCCTGACCCGGCGGAAACGAGCATCCCGTCCGCGTGGCCGTGGTAGCCGCCGGAAAATTTAAGGATGAGAGGACGGCCGGTGGTTCCCCGCGCAAGGCGGATCGCCGACATCCCCGCCTCGGTGCCGGAGCTCACGAAGCGCACCCGTTCCATCGACGGGAAAGCCTGTTTCACGAGCTCGGCCAATTTCACTTCCCCCTCGCAGGGAGCGCCGAAGGACGTCCCCCGGACCATGGCCCGGCGGGCCGCCCGAAGGACCGGAGGATACCCGTGGCCCAGGATCATCGGCCCCCAGGAACCGAGGTAGTCGATGTACGATTTCCCGTCGGCGTCCCAACACCGGGCGCCTCGGGCCTTTGAAAGGAAAATCGGCGTCCCTCCCACCGCGCGGAAGGCGCGCACGGGGGAGTTCACGCCGCCGACGAGAGATCGGCAGGCCCGACGGAAAAGGGTCGAAGATTGGGTTGAAATCGTCATGGGAGTCTACTCCGGAACAGCCGGGACGTAGATGGTCGTCGTCTCGGGAAGGGAGGCCTTACGCACTTGGAAACTGTCGTCCGGAAGATCGAAGACGTCGTCGAACTCGTCCAGGAATGGATCGACGGGACCCAGCACGAACGCCCGTACTTTTTCGTTGCCGTACTGCATCGGCACCGCGATCTTCGGCTTTATTTCCTCCACCAAGGCGGCCGCTTGGGGGCCGTCGACGGTCACCACGCCTCCGACGGGGATGAAGAGGACGTCGATGTCCCTGAGCGCCTCTTTCTGGTCGGGCCGCAGTTTCGTTTGCCCGATCCCTCCCAGGTGCGCGAAGCGGAGGCCGCCCATCTCCCAAACGTAAAACCGCGTGGGACCGAGTTTCCGCCCCTCTTGGTCGTCGTGGTCGGCGGCATATCCCGAGACTTCGATCTCGGCCACGGTGTGGACCCCGGTGGACGCCACCACGCCGTAGTTTCGTCCGGTCCTTCGGAGGGCGTTGTGGTCGAAATGGTCGTCGGTGATGAGGACGGCGTCGGGATCGTTCCAGACCAGCTTGTAGCCGACCGTCTCGTCGAAGGGATCGATGAAGAAGCGCCGTCCCACCGAATCCTCAACGGTGAAACAGGCGTGGCCGTGCCACGTCACCCGCACGCCGAGGTCCGGGTCTCCCGGCCCCCGGACGACGGTCCGAGGGACGCAGGCCGACAACGCCAGAAGGACGGAAGCGCTAAAGAGTTTTCGCCAGTTCGCGCGCATGATAGGTCACGATCAAATCCGCTCCCGCCCGTTTGATGGATAGGAGGATTTCCCTCGCCGCGGCCGGTCCGTCCAACCAGCCTTTGGCCGCCGCCGCTTTCACCATCGCGTATTCGCCCGAGACGTTGTAAGCGGCCACCGGTCCGTCGAAACGGTCCCGGGCTTCTCGGATCAGGTCCAGGTACGCCAGGGCGGGCTTCACCATCACGATATCCGCCCCCTCGGCCGCGTCCAGCGAAATTTCCCGCCGAGCTTCGCGTCGGTTGGCCGGGTCCATCTGGTAGGACTTTCGGTCGCCGAAGGCCGGGGCGGAATCCGCCGCGTCCCGGAAAGGGCCGTAGAAGGAACTGGCGAACTTGGCGGCGTAGGCCAAGATCCCGACCGAGGAGCGGCCGGCGGAATCGAGGGACTCCCGGACGGCCTTCACCGCGCCGTCCATCATGCCGGAAGGCGCCACGAGGTCGGCCCCCGCCGCCGCCTGGGAAACGGCGACCTCCCTCAAGCGCTCGAGGGCCGCGTCGTTGTCCACTTCTCCGCCGACGAGCGGCCCGCAGTGGCCGTGATCGGTGTATTCGCAAAGGCAAAGGTCGGTGATGACGACGAGATCGGGGAGAGCGCTTTTGAGGGCCTTCAAGGCGGTTTGGACCACTCCATGGGGGGCGTCGGCCCCGGAGCCTCGGGCGTCCTTCCGGGAGGGCAAGCCAAAAAGAAGGACGGCGGGGATGCCGAGGCGGAACGTTTCCCGGGCGTCTTTCACCAACTGATCGACGGAAAGGCGCTCGACGCCCGGCATGGACCGGACGGGGTCGCGGCGGCCCCGGCCTTCGCGGACAAAAAAAGGTTGGATTAGATTGTCGGTGGAAAGAGAAGTCTCTCGGACCATTCGGCGCAACGCCGGGGTGCGGCGGAGGCGGCGAAGACGGACGGAGGGAAAATCCCCGGAGACGCTCATGGATTTGATTCTACAAAAAGACGGGCTCAAGCCTTCAGCAGTTTCCCCATCGTTCGGTGGAGGTGCCCGTTGGTGGCGAGGGTTTGGGACGTATCGGAGATTCGATAAGGGGAGCCGTCCAGGCGAGTCACCTTCCCGCCGGCCTCTTCCACGATCAACCATCCGGCGGCGACGTCCCAAGGTTTCAAATTGAATTCCCAGTAGGCGTCGAAGCGGCCGCAGGCGACGTAGGAAAGATCCAAGGCGGCGGAACCGAGGCGGCGGACGTCCTGGGCGACCTCGAGGGCCCGCTTCACCCTTTCGGCGTAAAACGCGGCGTTCTTCTGGCGATCGTAGGGAAACCCCGTCGCCGCCAGAGCTTTGTGGGGTTCTTTCACGTCGGAAACCCGAATCGATCGCCCGTTCAATCGGGCGCCCCGGCCGCGCACGGCGAGGAACATTTCGTCGCGAAATGCGTCGTAAACGCCGCCGGCCAAAATCTTTCCGTCCTGTTCCACTCCGATCGAGACCGAGCAGATCGGCACCCGATGGGCGTAGTTCACGGTTCCGTCCAACGGGTCCACGATCCATCGCGGACCCTCGCCGGTTTTCTCCCCGCTCTCCTCCATGAGAAACGGCGCTTTGGGGAACGCCTTCCGCACCACGCGGGCGACAGCCCTCTCGGCCGCCTTGTCGGCCCGGGTGACGATGTCCACCCGTCCCTTGTAGGCGACGGACAGCGGACCGCGGGCCATCCGGCGGTGAATGTCGCCGGCGGCCTTCAATGCGGTTTCAAGCGTTCGAACAATGGAGGGAATCGAAGGGGTCATCTCGGAAGGAAAGAAGGATCTACCCCCGCTGATCGATCGGGGCGAAGGTCCGGTCCGTCGGGCCCATGTAGTCCGTCCGGGGACGGATGAGCCGGTTGTGCTCCAACTGCTCGACGACGTGAGCGCACCAGCCGGCCACGCGGGCCACGGCGAAGAGCGGCGTGAAGAGGTCGATGGGAATCCCCAAAAGGTAGAGGAGCGGAGCCGAGTAGAAATCCACGTTGGTCTTGACGGTCTTGCGCTTGTACACCGCCGCTTCCACCTTGACGGCGATCTCGAACCAGCGGAGTTCCTTTCGGTCCTCGCCCAGGCGCCGCGCGATGGCCTTCAACGGAACCGAGCGGGGGTCCTCCACCTTGTAGACGCGGTGGCCGAAACCCATGATTTTCTTTTTCTCGGCGAGGGCCTTCTCGATATAGGCTTCGGCTTTGGAAGGGTCGCCGATCTCGAGGAACATTTCCATCGCCTTCTCGTTGGCGCCGCCGTGCAGAGGCCCTTTGAGAGCGCCAACCGCCGCGGTGACGGCCGAATGGAGGTCGGAGAGGGTGCTGGTCACGACGCAGGCCGCGAAGGTGGAGGCGTTCAGGTCGTGGTCGGCCAAGAGCGTCATATAGGCGTCCAATGCCTGGACGTCGATGACGGAAGGTTTTTCTCCCTTCAGCATGTAAAGGAAGTTGGCGGCGTGGGAAAGCGATGGGTCGGGAGCGATGGGCTCCTTGCCGTTGCGGATCCGGTCCCAGGCGGCGACGAGGGTCGACGTCTTCGCCGTCAACCGTTCCGCCTTCCGGCGCAGGGCCTCCGGGGACGAATCGGCGGCGTCGGGATCGAAATGGGAGAGGAGGGAGACCGCCGTGCGGAGGACCTCCATCGGGTGGCTCTTCTTCGGGAGCTCCTTCAAAAACCGGATCACTTCCGGCGGGAGGGCCCGCTGAGCGACGAGGGGCTTCGTGAAGGCGGCCAACTTCTCGCGGCCCGGCAGTGACCCTTCCCAAAGGAGATGGACGACTTCCTCGTAGGTGGCTTTTTCCGCCAAATCCAGGATGTTGTAGCCGCGGTAGAACATGCAGCCTCGGTGGCCGTCTAAAAAAGTGATGGAGGAAGGGCCGAAGATGACCCCCTCCAATCCCGATGGAGCGGGGCGGACGTCGTTGGAATTATTTTCGGCGGTCATGGGTCAAGCCTCTCGAGACACTTTTTCAATCTTGAATTTGGCGGGGCCGGAAGGGAGCTTAACCTCGACGGTCTCCCCGACTTTGTGACCCAGAAGCCCCTCGGAAAGGGGGGAGCGGACGGAAATCTTCCCCTTAGCGAAATCCGCCTCGGCGGAGTCGACGAGGGTGTAGGTGGCGCGTTCCCCGTCGGAAAGGTCCTTCAATACTACGGTGGCCCCGATGCGGACTTCCCCGGCCGGGACGGCCGTTTCGTCGAGAATCTGGGCGGAGCGGAGCTTCTCCTCCAGCTCATTGATCCGGCCTTGGACTTTTTGCTGTTCTTCCTTGGCGGCGTGGTATTCGGCGTTCTCTTTGAGGTCGCCCTTTTCAGCGGCCTCTTTGATCTCGCCGGCCAAATGGCCGCGGCGCTCCTTGAGCGCCGTCAAATCGTCACGGAGCTTCACATACCCTTGCCGGGTCAAAAAGGTTTCTCCGGGCACGACCGCCTCCTGCCTCGCGTCTTGGTGGATTATACGGGCCAGAAAATCAGATTATATAAGT
>PMLF01000130.1 GCA_003158755.1 Elusimicrobiota bacterium
ATCGAGGAAGCGGCCCTGACGGTCAACATTCCGGATGTTCCTGAGAACCGCGGCCGCAAGTTCATGTTTGTGGTCCGGGCGGAGCTGGACAAGATGGACATCCCGCTGGCGGTCACCAGCCGGATTTACGTGGAAACGGCGGGCGAAGCGGTGAAGAAAAAGGAATGACATGAACCAGACGAGGACGGACATGAGGAAGTTCCTCTCCCGGGCGGCCTTCGCGGCCGCCGGGGCCGTCCTCTTTTTCTGCGTTCTTCCGTTGCGGGCCGACGTCACGGCCAATTGCGTGCTCAACATCACTCCCATCGCTTCCTCTCTCAGCCCGGTGGTATTGAAGGCCGCTCGGGGCAGCGCCGAGGGCCAGGTCGCTCTGTCATGGGTCGTTCCGAGCGATTGGCCGATGCCGATCAGCTCCGATTCTTACGATGTCCGGTACGCCACTTACACCGCGACGGATTGGTCGCTCGTCACGTCGTCGGCTTCTTTCCCGGAGAGTTCCCTCTTGACCGCCGGGAACACGGAATACTACTTCGTCAACGGATTGACGGGCGGGACCTCCTATTATTTCGCCCTCCGCCGGAAAGCCGCCGGTCCCATCTATTCCCTCTTCACCCAGGCGGGGCCCGTGATCCCCAAAGGCATTCTCCCGGCGCCGGTGGCGGGCTTGTCGGTCCCCACCCTGGATAATCTGTCCTGGCTGGCGGTGACCACGAACCAGGATGGATCGGCCATGCAGGGGAAAACCGTGACGGGGTACGTCGTCGGCGAGTCCACCGTCGGTTGGAACGGGCCTTTCACCGTGGCCGCCAGCACGAGCGGTTTCACCACGCAAGGCGCCTTTTTGAGCCTCAGCGTTCCGACGACGACGCAGTATCTCCAGATCCTCGCCAAGGATTCTTTCGGGAACCTGTCGGACCCCTCCTACTCCAACATTCTGGAAGTGACGAACGGTGGCATCATCGGCCAGATGGGCGTCACGGCGGACGGTCTTTCCCGCGCTTACGTGCCCTCTTCCTTGATGGGAGAGCTCACCCCCGCGACCGGACCTCTTTTGATCCACGTCTCCACGGTCCCCGCTTTGAATCAGGATCCCCGGACGGTGAAGACGTTCGACGTCAGTTTCAACACTACCGTCGTTTCTCCTGCCCCGGTCGTTGATAAAAACTTTACCTTCTCCCGGCCGGGCATGAACGTGCTCCTCTCCTACGCTTCCGCGACCCCGGCGTCTTCCGTCGGCGTCCTGTGGTGGAACGGAACCTCCTGGATCAAGATCAGCGCCGACGTGAACGACCTGAACAAGACGGTGTCCTTCTACACGGCGTTGCCCGGTATTTACCAGGTGAGCGCCTACCAGACGGCGACGGAACTGACCATGGATAGGAACAGCGTGTTCCCGCGCATCTTCACTCCCAACGGAGACGGAATCAACGACGTGGTGTACTTCGCGATCGAGAATCCGAACCATTCCGCCGTGGATGGAAAAATCTATGATGTGGGCGGTTCCGAGGTGGCGACCATCCGGTTGGCCGGGGCCGGAGCGCCCACGGCGGACACCATGATGTGGGACGGACGGGACCGGGACGGCCGCCTCGTGAAAGCCGGGGTCTACATCTATTGCGTCAAAGGGGAGGGCAAGAAAATGACGGGAACCGTGGTGGTGGCCAAATGAAAATCAAGGCAAAAGGTAAAAGTAAAAAGGAAAAAGGTTGGAAAAAATCGCTCAAGGAATTTTACCTCACTTTTTCCTTTTTCCTTTTACCTTTTACCTTTTCTTTGACTGTGTCAGCTTTCTCCCTTCCGAAGGAAGCTGTTCATCCCCGCATTTTCACTCCCAACGGCGACGGTGTCAACGACGCGGTGTATTTCGATGTGGCCAATCCGTCGCTAGATAGCTTAGAGGGAACGATCTACGACGTGGGGGGGAATCCCGTGGCGGACATGAAAAGAGTGATGGATGTCTCTCCTTCGTTGATTTCATCGCTTCCGCTTCAACCGGACGCCTTGGTGTGGGACGGACGCGACAGGGATGGACGGGTGGTTCGATCGGGGATATACATTTATGAGGTCCGGGGCGGCGGCGCGAGCGTCACGGGCACGGTGGTGGTGGCCAAATGAAAAAAATAGCGTTCAGCAATCAGCGATCGGCGATCAGCAGGAAAATCTTCCTGATGGGTTTGATTTGGCTGATGGCTGAGAGCTGTCCGCTGAATGCTTTCGATGATTTTTCCGTCGGCGCCCGGCCCATGGCTTTTTCGGGGGCCTTCACGGCGGCTTCCGACGACGTCAACAGTCTTTATTACAACCCCGCGGGGTTGGCCACTCTGCTCAACCCCCAAGTCACGGCGTACTACGCGAAGCTCTTGCCGAACCTGAGCGACGGGTCCAACGTCACCGAGACGTTCATGGCCTACGGCCATCCCCTCCGTTCGGACGGGTCTTTAGGGACGGTGGGCTTGGGTTGGAACCAATACAGCCTTCAAAACCTTTTCGTGGAACAGACGTTCATCGCCGGCTACGCCTATCCCTTGCCCTGGCTGGGCGCTTCCGTCGGAGCCAACGCCAAAGTGTTGAACCGGTCCTTCGGCGAGGACGCCTACACCCGCAATTCTTTCGGAGGGACGGCCGGAACCTCCGACCCCGTCTTCAGCGGCGGCAAGAGCGCCCAGAAAGCTTCGTTTGATTTGGGCGCCCTGATGAAGCCTCTTCCCAATCTCTCCGTCGGCGGGAGTTTGGAGAACGTGAACACGCCGGACATGGGTCTGGCCGCATCCGACCGTGTGCCGATGGTGACCCGTCTGGGCGCCGCCTACGACTTCCCTTTCCTCAAGGCCCAAATGGACCTCTCCCGCCGGAGATACCTCCAGGCGGAGGCCGATAACCGTCTGATGGCGGGTGTCGAGCGGGCGTGGCTTTTCAACCGGTACGGTCAATTGACGGTCCGCGGCGGCGCCGGAGTAGGCGGTCGCTCCTGGCGCCAGGTTTCCATGGGACTGGGTTACGAGATCAACGGCTTCAGCATCGACTACGTTTACCTGATCCCCCTCGGCTCCTTCACGGACACGGGCAATTCGCAGCAAGTGTCCCTCTCTTTCCGCTTCGGCAAAACGCCCGGCGACGAGGAGCTCGCCTCTTTGATTAAAACGGAGAAGGAAGCCACCGCCCGAGCCGAAGAAGCGTTGAAGCTGGCCCAGGCCGAAGCCCAGTTCATCAAGGACGACCGCAGCCAGATCCTCCAGGAAGTCGAGCAGCTCAAGGCCCAGCTCAACAGCCAGGTGAAGACCGGAGCGCCGGCCACCCCCGCCGCCGACAAAGCGGCGACGGCTTCCACCAAGGAGCGGTCCGCCCGGGACAAGGCCCAACGGGAGTTCAACGCCGCCTACCAGGCCGCCATGGCGGCCTACGCCAAGAAGACCCAGAGGGGGCTCAACTTGGTGGAACGGAGCGGCCTCTTGGAAGAGATCGTCGGTAAATACCAGGCCAAGGGCGTGGACGTTTCCCGGGCGACGACGGAAATGGAGCGGGTCAAATCGGATTTCGCCCAGGCCCAGGCCGACTATCGGATCACGCTGGATTTTTACCGGAAAACCGTCGCCGACGGGGCGGATAACTTGCAGCGCATTTCCCTTTTGGAGCGGATGGTCCGGAAATACGGCCGCGCGGGAGTCGACATCTCGGAGGTCAAGAAGGAGTTGGACGGTTTAAAGAAGTGATCCGATTCCGAAAATATCCATGACGTTTAAAACACGAGTCGTTCTATCGTTCGGCCTTTTCGTCCTGTTGGTGGTCGGTTTGGGGGCGGGCCTCCTGGTTAACACCGGACGGGAGGAGGCGGCGTTCCACTCGGGGCGCAACGCCCTCCGCGCCCAGTTCATGGCCCAGGAAATCGATTACTTCGTCGACAAAAAGATCAAGTCCGTCGAAGCCTTCGTGATGTTCCGAGAAGAGCTGGAGCGGTACGCCATCCAAGAGGCGGACGCCGTCCTGGCGAAGAAGCTCGACGTGTGGGAGCGATGGGTCAAAGAGGGGGACGCCTCCGGCCTGGATTTGGCCCAAGTGAAGGGCGTTGACGGCGGTTTGCGCACGGCGGAAGAAAAGGTGGGAGTCTTGATGGACCGGGGGGACAAGGCCGGCGCCATGCGGGTCGTGGGCGGCGAGTACCGGGGCTTGGCCAAAAAGGCGCGGGAGAAGCTCAAGGAGATTACGGCCAAGAAGGTCCAGGACGCCGTGGAGTCGGAGCGGGTCATGCAGCGTGTGGTCCGCCAGAGCCACCTTACCTCCGTGGCGGGAGTGCTTCTGGCCTTGATCCTGGGGATCGTCCTGGCGCTCAACCTCTACAATTCCGTGATGCTCCCCATGAAGGTCCTCTCCATGTGGTCGGAGCAGATCGCCAAGGGGCACCTGCAGGTCACTTTGAATATCCCCGGCGAAAGCGAGATGGGACACTTGGCGAAGAATTTCAACGACATGATGCAGACGCTCTCCCAGCGTAATCAGCAAGTGTCCCGGGACCGCGACCGGATCGCCGAGGAACGGGACCGGGACCGCGCGCGCGAGCGGGAGCTGGAGGTGAAACTCCAGCATAGGCAGGAGGATCAGGACAAAGAGGACGTGAATACTTTAGAAGACGCCGTGGAAGGTTTCCGGGAGATCCTAGACATCATGGGCGCCGCACCGGGAACGACGAGAGAAAAGAAAGGTAAAAGTTCCTAAAGGTCATCCGGAAAATTCGCCAAACCGCTCATGCTGAGCTTGTCGAAGCATGAACTTCCGTCGTGGAAGACTGTTCACCCTTCGACAAGCTCAGGGTGAGCGGTGTGTGTTTTTAGGTGGTTCTCCGATCGAAGACGTATCGGCTACCGCCCAATTTCTTGGCGTAGGTTTTCACTTCCGCCCCGATCTGCGATATTTCCCCGACCTGATTGATTTCCCGCCTCGAGTTGCTCACGATCCCGATGGCGATGCCCATGAGGGGGACCGTAAACCGGTTCCCCTGGCGGTCCGTGATCTCGACGACGCCCCGGGCGCGGTCCTCGTCGTTGTAGAAGGCGGGGATGCCCCGGTCGAACTCCCGGAGGATCGCCTGGCTCAGCTCCTCGGCGCGGTCCGGCACGGACATCACGATGAAGTCGTCTCCCCCGATGTGCCCCACGAAATCTTTTCCGCCCGACACCGCCTGCGCCGTCGATACCAGCACTTTCGCCGTGAAAAGGATGACCTCGTCCCCTTTCAGGAACCCGTACCGGTCGTTATAGGCTTTGAAATGGTTCAGGTCCGCGTAGAGGACGGCGAAGGGGGATTTTTCGGCGATGACCCGTTCGAAAACCTTTAGGATCGTGCTGTTCCCCGGCAGCCGTGTCAACGGGTTGGCGTCCAGGCCGATCTCGGTGCGGCGCAACACGGCCCGGACGCGGGCGATCAGCTCCTGGGGGACGATGGGTTTGAGCAAGTAGTCGTCGGACCCCAGGGACAAGCCGTCGACGCGGTCGGCGGCCGAAATCCGCCGCGCGGACATCAGCATCACCGGGACGTGGCGGTGCCGGGGGTTTTCTTGAAGGATCCTCACCAAGTCGAACCCGCTCATGCCGGGCATTTCGACGTCGGAGATGATCAGTTCCGGCGCGACTTCTGAGGACAATTTATTCAGAGCCTCCTCCCCCGACTCGGCGGTGGCGACCTGGTAACCTTCCCTGGAGAGGATCATGCGGATGATGTCCGTGAACGCGCTGTCATCGTCCACGACGAGGATTAAAGGGAGCATGGAATAAGCATACATCATTTCTGAAAAAAAATCGGGATCGAGGTTTCTCTTGACACTCGCGCCAGGAGGCGCTATATAGTTGTCAAGTGGAAGGTTGGGACCACCCACCGTTGTGGCCTTCGCCGGGCGCTTTCCCCAGTCACACGTCAGGAGGACGTATGTACTATCTTCGTTGGATGACGTTGGTTCTTTTGGGGTCCCTCTTCTCGCCTTTCATCGGACGCGCCGCCGAGTTCAACGAAGAACCCGCGCCGGCCGCGACCGAAACGGCTCCCGCGCCGGCCCCGGCCGCGGAGACCCCCTCTCAAGAGCCCTCCGCGCCTCCGGCGGAAGCGCCGGCGGCGGAAGCTCCCGCTCCGGAAGCGTCGCCCGCTTTGGCGGCTCCTCCGGTGGACGTTCCTGCGGCGGAAGCTCCCGCACCGGAAGCGCCTGCAGCCGAAGCCCCTCCTGCCGAAGCTCCAGCAACCGAAGCTCCCGCCGCCGAAGTTCCCGCAGTTCAAGCGGCTTCAGAAGGGACCCATTTAGTCCAAAAAGGCGATACGCTTTGGGACTTGGCCGCCAAGTACTATCAAGATCCCTTCAAGTGGGGCCGCATTTGGGAGGCAAATAAGGATTCCATTCGGAACCCTCATTTGATCTACCCGGATCAAAAGTTCCGCATTCCGGGCGCCGGCGGGGAAACCCCTGCCGCGGAAGCGCCCGCGTCTGAAACCCCGGCGGCGGAAGCGCCGACGACGGAAACACCCGCACCGGAAGCTCCCGCGGCGGCGGCTCCCGTCGCCGCTCCGGTGCCCCAAGCCGCCGCGCCGGCTCCCGCTCCGTCCGCCGAAGAAGCCCCGGCGGAAGCTCCCGCCGAAGCCGCCGAGGCTCCGGTGCCGGAAGAAACCCCCGCCGCTGAAGAAGTTGCCGCGGAGGAGGCGACGACCCCGACTCCGGCTGAGACGAAGGCCCCGGAAGCGACGGCGGCCGAACCCGTGGCTCCGCCGAAGAAGATCCCCGAGCGTTACGTGCCCACCGAAGTGGGTTCCGACAACTTCATCGTGGACGAGAACTGGGAAGCCGACGGCTACGTCCTGCGGGATGAGAATAAAAAGCTTTTGATCGCCCAAGACGACGTCATTTATTTGAATATCGGCGCGGCCAACGGGGCCAAAGCCTACATGCGCGGCGGAATCTATCGCCGGGGCGGAAAGATCAAAGACCCGGACACCCGTCGACGCCTGGGATACATCATGCGCCGGATCGGCACCTTCCAGCTGACCGAGAACGTGGGAGAAGGGGCTTCCACGGCGGTCATCACCACGAGCAAGGAGCCCATCCGCATCGGGGACATCGTTCGGTTGGAGAAGAACTAAATTTATTGGGAGGTTTTCCGCCCGTGCGTTTTTTCATCGGTTTGGGATTGGTGGTCCTGATCATCGGCACCGTGTACAACAAGCTGATCGTCGAAGGTGGACTGGTGTCTTATTGCGACCAACACGCCAAAGACAAAAAGTCCGAGATGATCTTGCATTTGCTGGGCGAAGGGTACGAGTTCGCCGGCAATTACGACAAGATGTTGGAGGTCGACGGGAGGATCTTGGAGCGATATCCCGTCTCCCCCTATGCCGAGGACGCCGAGTTCGGCGTGGCCTTCGCCCAGGAGCGCCTCAATCGCTACCCGGCCGCCATCAAGGAATATGAGAAATTTTTGGAGAAATATCCCAACAGCAAGTATGCCCGGTCGGTTCGGAACAACATTGAAATCTTGAAATCCAGGTAACCTCGATGCGGTTAAAGATCGTCACCCCGGCGAACGCCGGGGTCCAGTTGGTAAATCTGGTTTTTAAGAAGCCGTTTCACCTCCTGGATACCGGCGTTCGCCGGTATGACGACTTAACTAAATCGCATAGCCGGTAACCCTCAGAAGTCAATTCGATTCGCCATTGGCGATTTAAGGATTCCCCTTCGCTCCCTTGACCACCTCCCCTGAAGAACGTCACGCCAGGGTTCTCCTGAGCGGCTGTCCCTCCGTCGGGCCTGTCCGCTTTCGTCGTTTGGAGGAGGTTTTCGGTTCGGCCGTCGCGTCCCTCGCCGCCGGATCGGACGGGTGGCGGGCGGTGGAGGGGATCGGTTCCTCCGTCGCGGAGACCCTGGCCCGGGAACTGGAAGCCGCCCGGCGCCGTGAGGACGAAGAATCCCAGGCTCTGGAAAATGCGGGCGCCCATGCGGTCGTTCCGGGAGATTCCGATTATCCGGAAGGGCTGAAATCCCTGGAAGACCGTCCGTTCCTCCTTTACATGCAAGGAGACTGGAAACCGGTCGATTCCTTGGCGGTGGCCGTGGTGGGTTCCCGGCGGCCCACGGCCTACGGCCGGGCGGCCGCCGAGAGGCTGGCCCGCGAACTGGCGGAGGCCGGAGTGACGGTGGTGAGCGGATTGGCCCGCGGCATCGACGGCGCGGCCCACGAGGCCGTCGTCAAAAAGAATGGGCGGACCATCGGGATTTTGGGCAGCGGGCTCGGGCGGTTCTACCCGTCGGAGCACCGGAGCCTGGCCGCGAAGATGGCCGAGCGGGGAGCCGTGATCACGGAATTTTCCTGGGCCACGGAACCGTTGCCCACGCATTTCCCCCGGAGGAACCGGCTCATCGCCGGGATGTCGTTGGGGGTCGTGGTGGTGGAGGCCGACGTAAAGAGCGGGGCCTTGATCACCGCGCGGCTGGCGGCCGAACAGGGACGGGACGTCTTCGCCGTGCCGGGGTCCATTTTTTCGCCGATGAGCCGGGGGCCGCACCTCTTGCTGAAGGAAGGCGCGCGACCCGTCGAGGGCGCGGTGGACGTGCTCGAAGCCCTGGAGGTGTTCCGGAGCCTCCTGCGGCGGCCGGTTTCCATCGCGGAGGAGGCGCCGGCCCTGGCTCCGGCGGAGGAATCGTTGCTGGAGAAAATTTCGTTGGACCCGGTGAGCGTGGACGCGTTGGCCGCCGGCACCGGGCTGGCTTACGGGCCCTTGGCGTCGGCGCTGCTGAACTTGGAGTTGAAGGGCGTCGTGAAAGCTCTGCCCGGGAAAAACTACGTGCGAATGAAAGGATAAGGAACCATGTCGAAGGGACTTTTGATCGTCGAGTCGCCGACCAAGGAAAAAACCATCGGCAAGATGCTGGGGAAAGATTTCGTGATCCGCAGCTCCTACGGCCACATCCGGGACCTGCCGTCCAGGGAATTGGGCGTGGACGTGAAGAACGGATTCGAGCCTCAATACGCCGAGCTTCCCCGGGCCAAGAAGATCCTCCCCGAACTTCGAAAATTAGCCGCCGCCGCCGACGTCGTGTATCTGGCCACGGACTATGACCGGGAAGGCGAGGCCATCGCCTGGCACCTCTCCAAGGTTCTCAAACTCACTAAAAAGAAAGCCCGCCGCATCACCTTTCACGAGATCACCTCCAACGCCATCCACGACGCCGTCAAGCATCCGCGGGAAATCGATGAAAATCTGGTCAACGCCCAAGTGGCCCGTCGGGTCTTGGACCG
Source organism: Elusimicrobiota bacterium (assembly GCA_003158755.1). GTDB lineage: Bacteria > Elusimicrobiota > Elusimicrobia > FEN-1173 > FEN-1173 > FEN-1173. Next base: position 9,267 of record PMLF01000130.1, read on the forward strand.
CCTGGTGGGTTATCGCTTGTCTCCCCTCCTCTGGAAGAAAGTCCGGCGGGGGCTCTCCGCTGGGCGGGTCCAGTCCGTGGCCGTCCGTCTCATCTGCGCCCGCGAGGAAGAGATCGAAGCTTTTAAGGCCGAGGAATACTGGACCCTGACCGCCCTTTTAGAAAAAGAAGGGAAGGCCTTCTCCGCCGACCTCTTCGGGGAAGGGGAGAAGAAGTTCGACAAGTTTGCTTTCCGCTCCAAGGACGTTTTGGACCGGGTGCTCGCGAAGGTCAACGGGGCCCCGTTCCTCATCAAGACGGTGGACCCCAAGGAACGCCGCCGCTCTCCCGCTCCGCCGTTCACGACCGCCTCCTTGCAGCAGGACTCGGCCCGGCGGCTGCACTTTTCGGCCTCCCGGACGATGGTGGTGGCCCAACAGCTCTACGAAGGCATCGAAGTGGAGCCGGGCAAGGGGCCCGTGGGTCTCATCACCTACATGC
>PMLF01000002.1 GCA_003158755.1 Elusimicrobiota bacterium
CTGCAAATCTTCATACGTCAACTGGTAGTCCCCGCCCGTCTCCGCCACGCTGACCCGACCATCAACGATCGGATTGCCGGACGCGTCCAGCAATTCCCGCCCGTCCGCACCCGTCGCATACCGCACCCACTGGTTGTCCCCCGTCTCCACATACCCCATCGCCGGTAAATAGGCGCTCGGATCCTCGTTCAGCACTTGCGTTGTCGAGTCGCTCGTCACCGATCCCNNCTGCCCCTGGTCGTTGAAATGATAAATCGTCGTGCTCACTGTCTTGCTGTACCCGTTCTCCTCCGGGGTATAAGGGGTTCCGTCGGCGTCCAGCGCCAACGTCGTCGATACGCTCTCCACCACCTGCGCCTGGCCCGCGATGATCGCATACGTCTCCGCCGTCGTCGTCTCGCTCCGCTTCACTTCACTCACCCACTCGGACGGCGCCAGCGGCACGTAGCTCTGGGTGGCGGGGTCCCACGCCTCCGTCGTCAACGCCTCCGTCGTCGAGTCGCTCGTCACCGATCCCGTCGCCCCGATCAACTGCCCCTGGTCGTTGAAATGGTAGTTCGTCGCGCTCACCGTCTTGCTGTACCCGTTCTGCCCTTCCGCGATCGGCCGGCCCTGCTCATCCAGCGCGTAGCTCGTCGTCACGGACCGAATCACCTGCGCTTGGCCCCCGAGGATCGCATACGTCGAGTCCGTATGGCTTTCCGAGGAACGGTTCACCCACGTCCCGCCGATCACGTTCCCCGCATCGTCCGTCGTTTGGGTCAACACCCTCTGGTTGGACCGGCTGTCCGTGGTCCCGGTGGCCCGGATCAACTGGCCGCTCATGTTGTAGAAGTAATCGGTCACCGCGAAAGCGTAGCTGTAGTTGTCGTCGGTCGGATCGACGATCGCCGTCGTCGCGTCCCCGGAAATCCTCAGGTTCCAGGTGCGGGATTCGCTGTGCAGCACTTGCGCCTGACCCGCCACGATCCCGTAGGTTTGGGTCGTATCCGTGTAGGTGGGACGGTTCTCCCACGTCTGGCCGGTCACGTTCCCCGCGTCGTCCACCGTCTGATTGAGCGCTTGCTGGTTCGCCCAGCTTCGCGTGACTCCGGTCGCCCCGTCCAATTGGCCGGTCTCGCCGTTGTAGTGGTAATGGGTCGTGGACACGCTGTGGGCGAAATTGTTCGCATCCGGATCCGTGATGCGCGTGTCCTCGTCCCCGGGGGTCCCCAAATTCCAGGTGTCGGTCACCGACGACAACACCTCCGCCTGACCCCGAATGATCGTGTAGGTTTGATCCGTCTCCGAATAGGAAGCCCGGACCTCCCACGTCTGCCCCGTCACGTTCCCCGCGTCGTCCACCGTTTGGTTGAGCACCCGCTGGTTGCTCCACGAATCGGTCTTTCCCGAGGCGCTCGTCAATTGACCCAACGGGCTGTAATGATAGGTAACGGTCGTGATGGAATGGGTGAAGTCGTTCGTCGTCGGATCGGTGATCCGCGCCGCGGTCAAACTCGCCTCCGCCAGGGACCAGGTTTCCGACACGCTTTGGATCACCTGCGCTTGCCCCGCGATCACCGCGTAGGTTTGCGTCGTTTCCGTATACGTCGGCCGGTTCTCCCACGTCTGCCCCGTCACGTTCCCCGCGCCGTCCACCGTTTGATTGAGCACCTGCTGGTTGCTCCATGACCATGTCCCCCCCGTGGCCGACGTCAAACGGCCGTACGCGTCATATAGGTAATACGTCGCGGACTCCGAATAACCGTAGTCGTTCGATCCGAACGCCGTGATCCTCGTCGCCTCGTTCCCCGGCGTCCCGAGGTTCCACGTTCGGGACAACGACTCGATCACCTCCGCCTGGCCTCCCAACACGGAATAAATTTGGTCGGTTTCCGTGTACGTCGGCCGATTCAACGTCACCGCCGGCACGTTCGGGTCCGGCTGAGAAATCACTTGCTGGTTGGCCCAGGATTGCGTCGATCCCGACGCCGCAATCAATAAACCGACGGAATTGTAGGCGTCGGTCATCACGGACACCGACCGCATCGCGCCGTTTTCGTCCGCCGGAATGACCCGGCCGCTCGCGTCCACCGCCTGGGTCGTGGTCACCGACGTCAACGGCTTGGCCTGGTTGTCGATCACCGCGTAGGTCTGCGTCATGGAGCTGACCGTGCGGCTGACCACCACCGGATAATCCGGCGTCCCGTCCTCGTCCGCGTCCGTCAGGCCGTATTCCGTGCTGGTGGTCGCGCCGGTCCCCGTCGCCGACGCCAATTGCCCGTTGCCATGGTAAACATAGTTCGTCGTGGACTCGGAAAGGCTGGTCCCGCCGTTGGGTTCGGTCGTGTCCGTGATGGACACCGATTGGTCCATCTTGGCCGAGCCGTCGATAATCACGAAGTCCTGGGACAAGGTCCCCACGGATACGGACCCCGGCATCTCCGTCTCCGCCGTCCCGTCCAGGTTCGTATCCGTCAACACCGTCGTCGTCGTGGTCACTTGGCCGTCGGCGTGGGATTGGTCCAGACGCCCCAGGTCGTCATAGTGGAACGTCGTCACCAGCGTCTGCGTCGTGTTCGAGGACGCCGACGTCGACGTCGTCGACGTCGTGCTCCGGATCATCTTCGCTTCGTGGTCGATGACCACGTAATCCTGTTGGATCGTCCCGTCGCTTTCGCCCGTCTGAACCACCGTGGGCGGGTCTTCCACCCCGTTCCCGTTCACGTCCGTCCACAAAATCTCGCCCGCGTCCACTTTCCCGTCCGCCCGCGCCGGGTCCACTTCCCCGGGGTCCACCATTCCGTCGTGGTTGGCGTCCACCCACCCGTCCACCCAGGAATGCTCGGGGTCGCTCACCCCCATCTCCGTCGAATGGAAAAAGCCCCGCCCCTCCGCCCCCGT
>PMLF01000006.1 GCA_003158755.1 Elusimicrobiota bacterium
TGGCGGCCGGGTGGGGAAAGGGGATCGGGGAAGGGGGGCCCCCAGCCGTGCAGGCCCCCTGCCCCCCGCGCGCGGATGATTTTTCCGCGCGGTGTTGCGGGGGGAAGGGGGCCGTTTTAAGCACGGCGGCATCCGGCAGCGCGGCCCTCTGGGCTGCGCAATGGGCCGGGGCCTTGGGGCGGCGCGACGGCGCGGCTCCTTGGCCGCGACGGAAACGGAACGACCGGGAGCCTTTGACATGGGAAGACGTTCACCACCCCGCCCACCTGGGGCGGGCCGACCGCCGGGGCGGTTTTCCCCGGCGGCGGGTGGGGAGGATGATTTAGAGCAATACCTCCCCCGGTATTACGGGTTTAAGATCGACGGAAAACGGAACCGCCTCGCGGGTTTACCCAACGGGGCGCGGCTTTGGGGAATATGGGGCCCCGAAGCCGCGCCCCGCTTCTTTTGATTTGGCTTTGGTTGGGATTGGCGCGCGTGCATCTCAGGTCTGCGGTTCCACCCCAATGGCCCGTTGCATAGGCCGGGCCATCCTCGGGGCGCGCCCGCGGAGGCGGACCCGGGGGAGCGCTAGCGGAGGAGGGGCCGCCGGAGCGTGGGGTGGGCCAAGGTGCGCCGCCGGACGGCCGCGCACGCTTCTCGGGCGGCCGCCCGCCGACGCGCCGAACTCGGGCGCGGTGTGGAACGCCACCACCACCGGAAAATTGTTTTTTAGGCGCAGCTGGGGAACATCACCGCGCGGGGGAGCCGGCCGCCGCAGGCGGTGGACGGCCGCCGTGTGGCCGGCCAGCGGCGACAGCCGCCCGGCGTTCGTTCCAACCCCCGAACCGGAACGTTCGTCCGGGCTGTCATCCCTGACGCGCGCCGCAATCGTCCGTCCGTCGTCTTTCACATCGGCGGAGGTGTTGTCCTCATCGATCGCCGTTCCCGGCGTCCGCCATCGCCGATCGTTCGCGGCGCTGCTTCCATCCCATCCGCGCGCGGAGGATCTCCATCCGGCCGACGTCGTCATCGGTCCCGGTCATCCGTCGCCGCGCCGGGTCGTCATCCTTGCGGCCGGGGCGTCGGCGGTCTCCATCCATCCGCCGCCGGTACGCCGTTCCGGTCCTTCCATCCCCGGCCGCCGTCGCGGCGGGAACCGTCGTCCGGCGGCGTCCCGTCCATCCCGTCCGTCAGGTCCTCGCCCGTCAGGTCATCGTCGTCGTGGCGTCGGGTTCTCCATCCCGCCGCCAACATCTTCCCTATCCACGGGCTTACGCACCTCAAGCGTACGTGCAGCCATCTTCTTTCCGGCCGACGTCGTCATCGCTCCCGGTCTTCCGTCGACGCGCTAGATCTCCATCCATCCGCCGCCGGTACGCCGTCCCGGTCCTTCCATCCCCGGTCGTCGTCGCGGTGGAAACCGTCGCCCGGCGGCGTCTCGTCCACCCCGGCCGCCAGGTCCGCGACCGTCGGAGTGGTCCGCCGTCGGGCGCTGGCGGCGTCGGCGTCCCGCCGTCCTGGTCGTCTCCTACGCGGCGCGCGCGGTCTCGTCGTTCTTCCCTCGTTACTGTCTTCTCCGCGTCGGGAATCCAATTACATAATGTGAAGGTCGCAAGTTCAAGTGACAGCCATTTCCCGTCGGAAAAAGAGCGCGGCCGCTGGAAGAGTTCCCCCCAGCGGCCGCGCCGTCAATCGTCATCGGAAATGATCGTTAAGTTGTTAGTCCCCTACTACGTTCCCCGGAGTGCGAGCTTGAAAACGATTTCTGAAAAGAGCTTGTTCAATTTGGCATAAGACAGGGAAAGGACAATATCCCCTACCCATAAAATCACCAGGATGATAGGCAGCCAAAAAGAATGTCGAAGAAAATATGCTAACAGGAATAAGAGTGAGAAGCAGACCAACTTCCAGATATTCACCCACGGCCCGTGGGTTCCCCGCATTTGGTTCTTCTCATGATCAGCCTGAACTTTTTCGATGACTCGTTTCTCAAAATCTGTCAGTTCGTTCATAATGAGACATTCTCCTTAAAAGCCTGCCCGTCAATGGTGAAGCGGTATGCTATTAGGGCTGAGGATTGGATTTGGATTGGGACCAAATCCTCCAATTGGTGTTTTCGTTTGACCAGGCCCCGGAAGAAGGGGAACTTGTTTCGGCCCCGTAAGTAACGGGACTGTCGGCGGTGGATAGAAATCTAAGATGGAGTGGCAATGTTTGTCGTCGTCATCCTTGTCATCACACCTCTTCAAGCATTCCGAAAGCTTCTCTGTGAGATATTCCTCTATCGGGTCATAGACCGTCGAGGGTATTGGATTCTTGATCTTGTAAGTTGTTAACAATCCGCCCCAAATAAGATAGCACTTGGCCTTGCAAAGGAGATTATTAAGCGAAATAAAACCTGTTTCGTCGACAACTGTGTTTGGGTTATTTCCAGAATAAGAAAAAAAGTTTAGCCCACCTAACATTCCAATTGGGTCTTCCTGGGTGTATCTTCCAATTGTAGGGTCATAGTACCTATGCCAGTTTAGGTCCTATAAATCCCCTGCCGCCATCGACGGAAAACAGCGAATCGGATGGGGCTGTCAAAGAGCTTTTCAAACCTGCTTATTCTATCCAAAACGGCGGCTTAATTGAAGTAAAAAGTTACTTGGAACCTTTGAACCCTATTTGCCCCTTTTCCGTCGGTTGGGGCCAGTCCTGGATGATCTTGTAGATGTTGAGGATGTCGGCGCCGTGGCCGCTTAGGGTCCGCTCGATGGCCGCGAGCCTCTTGGCCAGGGCGCGGTTCAGGGAAACCATCTGACGGATTTTGACGAAAGTGCGCATGATCATGATGACGACCTGCGCGGCCTGTTTGCCTTTCAAAACGCTGGACAGCATGGCCACGCCCTGCTCGGTGAATGCGTAGGGGGTCGCCCGCCGAAGACCGCCCCAACTTGAAATCACAATTTGTGATTTCAAGTTTTTAAACTCCTGGTCGGTCAGCTGGAACATGAAATCCGCCGGGAATCGGTCCATGTTCCTTTTGACGGACTGGATCAGCGCCCGGGGTTCGACGCCGTAGAGGTCGGCCAAGTGGGTGCTCAGCATGACCCGCTGACCTCGGATGATATAGATCAGGTGTTGGACGTCTTCCGTTGAAATGATGGGGTTCATGGCGGGCTCCATTCTATCGTTGGGTTTTCTCTTTGTCCATCGGGTCTCGGGAAGGACGCCCTCGCGGGTGGCTCTTCCGGTGGGCCTCCTTCAAATCCATGGGGACGAGGTGCGTATACACTTGCGTCGTCTCAAGATGCTTGTGGCCGAGCATCTCCTGCACCATGCGGATATCCGCACCGCCGCGCAGCATGTGCGTGGCGCACGCGTGGCGGAATCCGTGGCAGGAAAACCGACGGCCGGGGAACGCCTCCCGCACGTACCGCCGGAGGATCCAATGAAGAGCGCCGGTATCCAGACGCCCGCCGAACTGCGACAGGAAGAGCGCCGGTTCCTCGACGGTAAATATTTTCCCCCTCAACAACACGTTTAAGCTCTTGTCTCTCACCGTGCGGATGTAAAGCTCCAAAAACCGGCAAGCGGTTTCCCCCACCGGCACCACCCGATCCTTTCCGCCTTTGCCCTGGTTCACGCGCACCATGCCCCGACCCAAGTCCAAGTCCGTCACATTCAAGTTCAAAAGCTCCTGCCGTCGGATGCCGGTGGAATAGAACAACTCCATGATGGCGCGGTCGCGGATGCCGGTGGGCGTCTGGACGTCGGGCTTCTCGATGACGGCGCGGATTTCGTATTCGTTCAGGACCATCTTGGGCGGCGCCCCTTTCACGGCGGGCAGGTCGAAATGCGCGGTGGGATCGAGCAGGACGTGGCCCTTCTCCTCCATGAACTGGAAATAGCTTTTGACGGACCACAATCGGTGAAAGATCGTCATCGGGCTCAACTTCCCCCCGCCGCGAAATTTCCGGGCTTGGTACACCTCGCGGTGATAGCCTTCGATCACCGACGGGACGACGGCGGCCGGGTCCTCGATGGACCGGCGGGTTAAATAGGAAAAGAATAGGTCGAGGTAATAGACCATGTACCGGACCGTGCCGGGCGCGCGGCCAAGCGCCCGGAGGTAGTCGGCGTACTCCGCGCGGCGGTCCAGCGGACGGACGTAGGTCATAATGGTTGCTCCCTCGGGTGCGTGCGCTTGTGTTCGCGCTTCAAGTCCCCGGCCTCGACGTGCGTGTAAATCTGCGTCGTCGAAAGGCTCCGGTGGCCTAAAAGCTCCTGCACGTGCCGCAGGCCCGCGCGGCGCTGCAGCATGTGCGTCGCGCACGTGTGCCGGAACGCGTGGGGCGTCACCGGCTTCGTCAGCTTCGCCCGTCGGGCGTATTTGCGGACCAGGTCCACCAGGTTGGACATCGTGATCCGTTTCCCCCCGCAACTGACGAAGAGGAGCGACCGCGCGGCGGGGTCGTCGCCCTGGGCCAGGAGCCGCGACCGCGACGTCTTCACGTAGGCGTCCACGCACCGCGCCGCGATTTCGCCCGTCGGCACGACGCGGTCTTTCCCGCCCTTTCCTCCTCGGACGCGAAGCTCCTGGTTTTGGATGTCCACGTCGTAGACGGCCAGGCTTCGAAGCTCGCTGTTTCGGATGCCGGTGGAATAGAGAAGCTCAAGGATGGCTTTGTCCCGCAAACCTAAAGGCCGGTCCGCGTCGGGCGTTTGCAGTATTTTCCGAACGTCCTTGATCGTCATCACCGACCGGGGCAAGTGCCGGGGGCACTTGGGGAGCTGCGTCCGCGCCGTGGGATCCGCCAGAACCTCGCCTCGCTTGAACAGATACCGGAAGAACGCCTTAAGCACCACGAGGCGGCCGCTCTGCGTCGCCAGGCTCAAGGGCCGCTCTTTCCACTTCTGACGGTAGAGGTGCATTTGATAGCGATAGACGACGTCGGTGGTGATCTCTCCCAAGGTGGCGACGTGGTCGGCCGCGAGGAACGCCAGGAAGAATTTCAGGTGCGCCGGATAGTCGGCCACCGACCGCTCCGCATAGCCCGTCATGCTCATGTGTTCGCGGAACTTGTCGATCAAGAACCGCATCCGCTGGATTTCCCGCTCGTCCATGTTCGCCTCCGCGCTCGCCCACGATTTTTTCCCTATATGCCCCCCGCGCGAAGTGCGCGAAGTACTTTCCGCCGACAAAAACCGTTCTCTTTCACCCGCTTTCGTTCCTCAACTTCTTCGCACCCCCTCGCGCGAAGTTGCGCGAAGTTACAGCCCGCCCAAACGCTTCGCCAGTTCCTCGGGCGTCGTCAGGCCCACGAGCTGCTTTTCCGTCGATTCCAGGCGCTCCGTCACGATGTACCGGCACAATCGGCCCTGGCCGCCGCCGGACACCTCCCGAAGGTATTCCAGGCTCACCAGATCGCCCAGGAGGCTCCTTAAACGCGTGTCGGCCAGGCCCGTGGCCTCCCGGATCGCTCGGCGGGTTACGCCCTCGTCCCCGGTGGTCATGGCCGCAATCGATTTCAATAGTTCCCGCTGCGGCTTCTTCAAGTCCGTCAGGCTTTCCCCCATCACCGCCACGGCCAACGTGTACGCCGTCTCGTAGTCCGCCGCCGTCGCTAGGATGTATTCCCGGCCGTCCTCCAACGTCCCGCGCTCCCGCTGGTGCTGGTGCAGGAACGCCACCGCCTCGACCAGGCTCAACAACCGCTGGTTGTCTCTCCGCGTCCGCAGCCACCGCGCCGGGAAGGTGATCCCCTCCGCGAACGGGATCACCACCCACACCGGCCGCAAAAGCCGCTGCATGTTCCAATGTCGCCGCTGGATTCGTTCCCGTTCCTGTTTTTCCTTTAACCCGCCCAAGGTCTTGGCGCGGCGCTGTGACGCGTGGATGAGCTTCGTCTGTGATTCGCTCTCGTCCATGTACAACTCAAAGCACCGCGTGGCGTTCTCGTCGTTGATGCGTGGGTTCGTCGTGGTCTCGATATAGGCGATGGGGCCTTCCACCACGCGCTCCTCCATCCGCATTTGGTTGGTCTCCGGGTCTTTCACGGGGACCGCCAACGTCAGCCGCTTCTTTGATTGAAGGCTTCGGATTGGATAGTCCGCCTCCTCCGCCCCCGCCCGCTCCTCGGAAATCAACAGCTTGTGTTTGAACCCGTCCCGCTTCGCGTAGTAAATGGAATACTGCGTCATCCGCGAATACATCAGCACATCCTCCGGCGGCGTCATGCGCTCGACGGTATCCGCCAGGAACGATTTCCCCGCCGAAGATTGGCTGATGATCACGCAGGATAGCGGGTCTTCCATCTTCCGCGATACGCCCACCATGTAGGCGATGGCCTTATTGTGTTCCTCGCCAACAGGACCCATTTGGGCCATCTCTCGGAGGATCGTCGGGAGCAACTCCGGGTCTTTCAGCCGGGCCAGGGATTCCGCCTCGTCCTCGGGCGTCATCTTCGGTTCTCCCTCCTCGGATTCCTTTCCGCCCTGGCCCTTGGCTTGGAGGCCCTCCAAAACTTCGATCAACTGGTTTAGCTCCCGGTGCAGTTCCCCGGCGTCCGCCTTCATCACCTTCCGGCAGCAGCTGACGAACTTCTCCCGCGCGAACGAGGAATATAAGTCGAAGGTGTCCAGGTGGCTCCCGCCGTCCACCTCCACTTTCACGTTCACGCGTAGATGTTCCAGGTTCCGGGCGCTCAACCCTTTCACGCGATACGACCGGACGCCGAACCCGACGAAGAAAGCGCCGTCCTTTTCCTCGATGGTGGGACGGGCACCGCCTGCCGGAAGGCTAGCGGGTGAAGGAAGAACCGGCGCGGGGATCGACACCGCCGCCGCGCTCTTGGCTATCGGCATCCTCAGCCGGAACCCTTCGGCGGTTAGGCCCTTCTGCAACGCTTCGTTGATATCCTTTACTCCGTCGGGAAGGTGAACTTCCGACACGGTCACGCCCAGGACCGACAGCTTCGCCTTGATCCACTCCCGGCCGTTCCGTCCCGCGTCGTCGTTGTCCAGGCACACCCACGCGCCCGCCGTTCGGTGTTCCCTCATCAGGCGCAAATGATCGTCGGTCAATCCGTTCACGCCGTAGAGCGGTACGGCGTTGGTGAACCCCAAGACGCACAAGCTCAACGCGTCGATGATGGATTCGGTGAGGATGATTTCCCGGTGGGCCTTGAACGCCGCGCCGTTCCAGACGCCCCGGCGCGGGCCGGGGAGGTACAGGTGGGCGGGGCCGGTTCCGACGGCGCGACGGCCGTATATCCCCGCCACGCCGCCGTTCTCGTCGAGGATCGGGAACGTGACGCAACCGTGGAAGAACTCCCCGCCTTTCTCGTTCAACACGCCGACCGCTTTTAATCCGGCGGTGAACTCATGGGCGGGATCTTCCGGCAGCATCCGACGAAGTCGGCCTTCGGCGAAACCGATCTTAAAATGGCGGATCAACTCGCCGTCCTTGATCCCGCGCCCGGTTAGATAGTCCTGGGCGGTCTTCGTCTCGCAATATGCGTTGTGGTAAATCTCAACGACCCGGGCCAGGAACTCCGGCGCGTGTACAGACGAAGCCGCCGACGGTGCAGGGGGCACCATCGGCGGCGAAATGGGTTCTATGGGGACTCGTCCGTCGACTTTCACGTCGAGGATTTGGTACGCGTCACTGAATGGCTTTTCTTCCTTCTTCATTACGAAGTCGATCACGTTCCCTTTGGACCCGCACCCGAAACAGTTCCAAACCCACTTATCCCCGCGTTTTCCGACGGATAGGCTCGGCTTCTTGTCCTCGTGGAAGGGACACGCGCCCAAGCACTTGTCCAGGCCCGCCGCCTTCAACATCACGCCGTATTCCATCATGATCGTCGGCAGGTGCAGCCGCTTCATCGCTTCCAGCCTGTTCGGGTCTATCTTCATGGTCAATGTCTCCCCGTGGGGTTTTTTGGTTGCTTCCTACTCTCGCGCTGAGCAATCTCCTCCGAAGATGACTTGCTTCAAGTGGCTGACATGCGTCTTCAACTTCCGCACGTTGCATACGGCGTCGCCGTCCTTGAACCGCCGCGCCAGGTCTTCCACGCCTTCGCCCGTGAACCGGAAAAGAACTTCTTTTTTACCGTCGGGTCGACGGTTCACCTTCACACCGTCCAACCATCCGCCCTCCGCCAACACGTACGCGCCTTGCCAAAGGTCTTTCGTCTCAATCACCATCGGGTTCCTCCATCCGCCGCCTCTCCGCGCCGTGCAGCGCCGCCGTTGCTTTCAAAATCCATTCCGCCAAACCGCCCGCCCCGCCCGCCGTCACGATCACAAGTTCTTGCTTGCCGTCCTCCCGCGTCATGACGTGGACGCTCTCCACCGCGCAGGACCCTTTCCAAATCCGCTCCATCTCCATCGGCCCTCCTTTCCCCGGCCGGGGGTCGATCACGGCGGTAGGGTGTCAAGAACTATTTCGACTTATTTGAGGGGCTCCTAATCCCCCCGATTTCGTGGTTTTATGGTACAAGACTTGTACCATCATTTCAAGGGCTGGTACAAATACGTTTCTGGAATCGCCCTTATAATTTCCTCATGCCTAAGACAAAACGAGCCTCTTTCCCTGATCGTCTCGCCCAAATCCGAAAGGCCAAGGGCCTGACCCAATACGACCTGGCCGAAATGACCGGCATTTCCCACCGGATGATCGTCCACTATGAAAATCACTCCAAGAAGCTTTCCCCGGACGTCCTCATCCGTCTCGCCAAAGCCCTGAACGCATCCATCGACGAACTGATGGGTTTTAAACCCACGACAGAAAAGGAGCCGCCTCTAAAAAATAGGCGGCTCCTCAAGAAACTGAAGGTGTTTGATACGCTTTCTTCCGACGATCAGAAAGCCATCCTCAAGCACATTGAAGCCTTAAGCAACAAACAATAATCCATCGAGGGACACTTATGGACGAGCACCTCCTTTTCGCTTTCAATCAATTCCGCTCCATGATCCCGCTCTATCTGGAACGCCATCTATTTCAGATACTTGGCCTGGGCCTCGCCACCCTCGGATATTTGAATGCGAAGACCACCTACCTAAAGAGCATCATCCCCCACGTCATCCTGACGAAGGTGGATAACTCCTTAAATAAAGAATCGATCACCCTTACGAATACCGGCAAGTGGCATGCCGTGAACATAGAGCTGACCCAGTTCATTCAATACGTGAACGCTGAAAATGGGATTGAGGAATTTTCCTTACGGTTTGAAGACCCCCTAACCCTGGCCCCGGACGAAATTAAAGTGCTCCAGCCTTCCGCGTTCAATAGCAAGGGCGAAAAGTCAAAGATCGCCGGTTATCTTTTTTTCATCCACTTCCCTTCCTCCTACTCCAAAGATAAGAGAGGGAAGTCCAGAAAAGGGAAGTTCATAATCCAATATGAAGATGTGGAGGGAACAAAATATTTTTCCGAAGCCACGATCCAGGACGGCAACGTAACGAAGATCAGAAGCCGTCGGGACGATTTTCAAATGATTCGATTCCTGAAATTGAAGATCCGTTATTGGTTTTTTAAAAGTTTCTTTTTTCTTTACATTCGAAGAAAATCCATAAAACCTTAGACCTTTTTCCAATTCACCCGCACAAAGACAAACCGCCGGGCGCGTTGTTGGCGCCCGGCGGTTTTTTCGCTTGCCCCCTCCCTCCCTGCACGGGTGGGAGGGCCGGGGAGGGACGGTGGGGTTAGGTTAGCGGCGCACTCCGCGCCTGGTTCAGCGGCGCGGCGTGTGCCGTGC